>NZ_JAUBPR010000247.1:0-2767 GCF_036700845.1 Microcoleus sp. S13_C5 | reverse complement strand
CAGAGGTACTGGAATAAAAACTAATCCTCCTATTTTTAAAATCTTAAAGCCTCCCAAGCCTTAAGTAAACCGTATTGCAAGCGGCCGGACTTTTTCAGGTAGTTGTGGCAAGGATATATCGGTGGCTGGGTCGGACAGACCTGAGAGCCACAAAGGTAAAAAGGCGTAAGAGAAAACTAGATTGTCAAGCCTTAGAAAAAAATGTAAAAGAGAATCCAGATGCCAGATTGATCGACAGATCCAAGAAGTTTGGGGTAAGACCAAGTGCCATATCTTATGCTCTTAAAGAAATGAAAATGAAGGAGAAAAAAAAAGAACGGGGTTACCAGGAGAGAAACCAGGGTAAACGCATCTAAATTAATTTGACAAAAAGATGAATTTGTGCATTAATAAATGACTAAAAAAACCTTCTTAAAATTCTTAACTTTAACCCCACTTAAGCAGATTAAATCAAAACTTTAAGAATTTATAAATTTTTAAAATCCGGATAAATTTCACAAGAGATGGGTGTTAGATTTTGAGCGGTAGCTGGCAGATTTGAAAATTTGAACTAAATAATTATGGCTCTTCATTAGTTAATATGCTAAATGAATAGCTGGCGCCAGGAAAGAAAGACAAATGAAGCTAGCAAAATAGCTGGGAGAGTCATTACGGGGGTTGATAGAGTCAGCTCATTTATTATTAAATATAAGCAAAAGCTAGAGGGGTTACGTGGATTGAACAGCCATGAGAACGAAAAAAGAGATAAAGTTTTTAACAAAGCTGTTGAATATAGAGGGAGTAAAAGTAATCTCACATCGTCAGCATGAAGGGATTGGAATAATTTTATAGGGGAAAGGAATCGGTAAGGAAAGTAACTGTCCACGTTGTGGAAAAAACAGTCATAGATTACATCAAAATCATAGATACCTAGTCAAAGATTTACCTTGGGGAGAGAACTTGGTATTTTTAGAAATCAACAGACGACAGTTTAAATGTGAAAAATGTTTCAAGCCATTTAGTGAAGAGTTGGAGTTTGTCAGACAAAGAAGAACCTAAACAAAACGGCTAGGAATATCAATAAAATAATCCAAGAAGTGTTATAGAACGATATCCACAGCGTAGCAAAAAAAGGGGTGGTGACAACAGAAAAAATAGAAAGGATGTTAAAATCCGCATCGAAAGAATACTTGAAAGCCAAGCCTAGCGAGTGGAAGAGATTAGGGATAGATGAAATATATCTAATTAAAGTAAAAAAAAACTGTGCAGTATTAAGAGATTTAGAGAAGTCCCGTGCTAATTGGGATAAGGGATAGAAGGAAACAAGAAGAAATTAGGGAAGTCCTGCTCGGATGGGCTAAAGAGGTATTAGAGCAAATACAAGAAGTAAGTATAGATTTGTGGAAAGGTTACAGAAATCTAGTGAGAGACAGAAAGGCAAAATGCTCAGGTGGTCGCCGACAGATTTCATGTAATGGCACAAATAAATAAGGAATTAGATGCCCATGCGTAAGCGAGAGAAGAGACAGGTAGAAGATTTAATTAAAAAAGCAGAATCGTCAGAAGACAAAGCAGACAAGGAGAAAGTTTTAGAAGGATTGAAGAAAACTAAATATGTGTTATTGAAGAACGAATCCGATATAAATGAAGAGCAAAACGCTAAATTAATGCAAGTTAAAGATGTATCTTATACTCTCAAAAGTATGCATAAATTAAAATAAGAAATCAGAATAATTTTCGAGACTGCTAATAATTGATTAGTCGGTTTGTTGAAACTGGGAGAATGGTTGTCAGGAGCTAAGAAATATTTTTCCTATAGTCAGAACAACTTTATTTATGATCAAAAAAAATTATTGCTTACTTCGATTATAAGACTACCAGTGGTGTTGTCGAAGTCATCAATAATAAACTCAATTTGATTAAACGTTCTGCTTACGGGTTTAGAAACTTTGAAAACTTCCGAGTTAGATGTTTGCTTACTTGGCAGTTTGAGTGTTAGTTTAGCATACTAGCGACTGAAGATCCCCTTTATAACCACAAAAAACAAAGCTGATGGAAACTAAACCACCTCTACCGCCCTTTACGTTGGAAACGGCTAAAGCCAAAGTTCAAGCTGCTGAAGATGCCTGGAATACCCGCGATCCAGAACGAGTAGCCTTAGCTTATACGGAAGATTCTCAGTGGCGAAACCGTGCCGAGTTCTTCAGCGGCCGGGAAGAAATCAAGGCTTTTTTAAGACGAAAATGGGCAAAGGAATTAGATTACCGTTTAAAGAAAGAACTGTGGAGTTTTACAGACAATCGGATTTCTGTTCGATTTGAGTATGAGTGGCACGATGATTCTGGCTACTGGTATCGCGCCTATGGTAATGAACAGTGGGAATTTGCAGAAAATGGGTTAATGCGAAGACGTGAAGCTAGCATTAATGATGTTCCGATTCAAGAATCTGAACGGAAGTTTCGATAAGATTTATCTGGGAGTTGTTAGACGCATAAACCTGGTTTTTTAGGAAAATATGCAGGTTTATAGTGAGAACTTTAGTCATGATTGACTAAATACCAGAAAGACGAATAAAGTCCTCAGTACTAACGAAAGGTTTGTAGTAAGGACTTGAGTCATGATTAGAACTCTTGCAAAAATACAAAGCACCCCACCCCAACCCTCCCATTGAATCAGGGGAGGAGGCAAGATTATTCTTGTTTCCCTCCTTAATAAGGCTACCGTGTACACACAAGTCAAAGTAAACTAGGCTCATGTTTTGAGAGAGGTATAAACCGTGGACAATCCG
>NZ_JAUBPR010000082.1:0-30009 GCF_036700845.1 Microcoleus sp. S13_C5 | reverse complement strand
TAGCAGGCATTCACTTTTTCTGAATATCATTATGTTATATTATACCAATATGCGTTTTAAATGCACAACAGCTTAACGGTCAAGTCATTATTGATGTAATTCCCGAAGTAGAACTGATTGTCGGCAAGCAGTCGCCCGTGCCTGAGTTAGGTCCAACCGAGTCGCAAAATCGCTTTAATCTCGTCTTTAGTCAGTTCATCCGAGCATTTTGTACCCAAGAGCATCCTTTGGTTATTTTTCTGGATGATTTGCAGTGGGCAGACTCTGCCACTCTCAAGTTGATCGAACTGATGATGACGGATAACGAAACACAATATTTGTTCCTAATTGGAGTGTATCGGGATAACGAAGTCAACCCCGCCCATCCGTTAATGATGAGGCTTGATGGGCTGCGTAACCGGGGAGCAACTATCAATTTTATTACCTTAGCGCCGTTAGAATTAGAACATATCAATCAGCTAATTGCTGATACATTGCAGAGCGACAATAAGTCGGTAAAACCTTTAGCAGACCTAGTTCAGCGGAAAACAATTGGCAATCCATTCTTTGCCAATCAATTTCTCAAAACCCTGCACGCCGAAAACTTAATAACTTTTGATTTTCAGCGTCACGCTTTCGTGTGGGATATTTCACACATTGAGGCACAGGACATTACTGATAATGTAGTGGAGTTGATGATTGGCAACTTGAAGAAACTGCCAGAATCCACACAGCAAGTTTTACGCTTGGCAGCTTGTGTCGGGGCTTCTTTTGATTTAACCACTATCTCTATTGTTTGTGAAAAATCCAAAGAGGCAGTTTTCCCCGATCTGGTGACGGCAATTCAATCTGGATTGATTTTGCCCACCTCTGAGTTAGATACTCAACTGTTAATTCAGGATTACAAGTTTCTGCACGATCGAGTTCAACAAGCAGGGTATGCCTTTATTGATGAAGCGCAAAAGACAGCAGTTCACTTACAAATTGGTCGGCTACTGTTGCAGAATACAGATCGGAAAGCCCTATCAGAGGAGATATTTAAAATCGTCGCTCACCTCAATCTAGGCGTCGAACTTGTGACCGATCGAGCCGAACGAAATGAAATTGCCCAACTCAATTTGATGGCAGGAAAGAAAGCTAAATCAGCAACAGCTTATAGGGCAGCCGTCGCATATTTGAACGTGGGACGTGGACTCCTCAGTGCGGATTGTTGGCAGAGTTCTTACGATCTAGCCTTATCTTTATATGAGGAAGCAGCAGAGGCAGCGTACTTATGCGGTGACTTTAGCGGAATGAAGCAATTGGCTGAAGTGGTGCAAAACAGTGCCAAAACTATTGTGGAAAAGGTGAAAGTCTATGATGTAGAAATTCAAGCTGCCGTGTCGCAAGTAAATCTCAAAGAATCGCTTAAGATTGGTCTTAATGTTCTGGAACAATTGGGGGTTAGTTTACCGGAAAATCCGAGTCAATTAGATGTTCAAAAAGGACTGGATGAAACCTCGTTGCTGTTGACGGGACGGAAAATTGAAGAGCTAATCGATCTGCCGGAAATGACATCTCCAGAAGCGCTAGCAGCCATGTTTATTCTAGCGAGTACCTTGGCTGCTGCGTATATCGCTAATTCTGAACTTTTTGTGCTAAATGCCTGCCAACAGGTTAACTTATCTATCAAATATGGCAATGCGACCTGGTCTGCATTTGGTTATGCTTGTTATGCCATAAATTTGTGTTGGATAAGTCAAGACCATGAATCTGGCTATAAGTTTGGTAAGTTGGCTTTAAATTTGCGGGAACGGTTAAATGCCCAGAAAGTAAAGTCGAAAGTATTCGAGATTTTGGGAGCTAAAGTAGTACATTGGAAAGAGCATTTCAGGGAAACACTCCCCTTTGTAATTGAGGGCTATCAAAGCGGAATAGAAACGGGAGATTTTGAATTCGCCGGCTATTGTGCATTTTGTACGTGCGATCATTCATATTTCATTGGTCGCGAACTGACAGAACTAGAACAGCAAATGGCAACCTACAGTAATGCTATTGCTCAAATCAGGCGGGACAGTCCTTTTAATTGGATTGCCGTATTTTGGCAGGCAGTTCTTAATTTGTTGGGACGGTCTGAAAATCCCATCCGTTTAATTGGTGATGCTTTCAACGAGGAAAAATCGCTCCCAGACAATGACAGAACTCGACTTCATTTCTTTTATCTAAATAAACTGATGTTGTGCTATCTGTTTGGAGAAAAACACCAAGCTGTAGAAAATGCTGTAAGGGCAGAGAAATATTTAGATGGAGTGAAAGCAATGATTGTTGAGTCTCCCTTCAATTTTTATGATTCTCTAGCTCATCTAGGCGTGTTTGCCGATCTTTCAAACTCCGAGAAAGACGCTTTGCTCGATCGCGTCGATAAGAATCAAGAAAAGATGTGTAGATGGGCGCATCATGCTCCAATGAATCACTTGCACAAATTCGATCTAGTCGAGGCAGAGAAAGCACGAGTCTTAGGACAAGTCCTTGAAGCGGAAGAGTTTTATGAAAAAGCCATTGCAGGAGCTAGAGAAAACGAATATATCCAAGAAGAAGCCTTAGCTTATGAATTAGCTGCAAAGTTTTATTTAGAGCGTGGCAGAGAGAAGATTGCCCAAACCTATATGAAAGAGGCACACTATGGTTATGTGCGCTGGGGAGCAAAGGCAAAAGTCGAAGATTTGGAAGCAAGATACCCGCAGCTACTGCCTAAATCATCTGTAACCAAAAGCATTACCCCCACCTTCTCGACAACGACTACATCCACCAGTAGCAGTCAGTCAGTATCAGCGTTGGATTTAGCCACTGTCATGAAAGCTTCTCAAGCCATTTCTTGCGAAATTATGCTGGATAAATTACTTGCCAAATTAATGAAAATTCTTATCGAAAATGCTGGGGCGCAAACAGGCTTTCTAATCTTCGATAAAGCTGGACAATGGGTAATTGAAGCTTCGGGAGATGCGGATATTGATAACATCCCAGTATTGCAATCAATTCCCATCGATCGACATTTACCCACATCAATCATTAACTATGTCACCCGTACTCGAGAAACCGTTGTTAAAAACGATGCCGCCAATCAAGGCAAATTTACAAATGACCCCTATATCAAAGCAAATAAAACTAAATCGATTTTATCTGCGCCCCTCGTTAATCAAGGTCAACTGGGCGGCATTGTCTATCTGGAAAATAATTTAACCACAGGAGCCTTTACCCCCGACAGATTGGAAATTATCCAACTATTATCTGGACAAGCCGCGATCGCGATCGCCAATGCCAAACTCTATGCCGAAGTTAAAGAAAGCGAAGGACGGTTGACTCAATTCCTAGAAGCAATGCCCGTGGGTGTCGCTATCCACTCACCAACAGGACAACTCCACTATGCCAACCAGACAGCACAACAGTTACTCGGCCTCAACATAGCACCAGAATCCAAAACCGAGCAAATAGCCAAAGCATATCAAATTTATCGTGCCGGCACCCAGGATTTGTACCCGACTGACCAACTGCCGATCGTGCGTTCCCTAGCCGGTGAAGCTGCCAAAGCTGACGATTTAGAACTTCACCAACCAGATAAGATACTTCCCTTAGAAGTTTCCACCACGCCAATTTTTGATGATACAGGCAAGATTGCATATGCGATCGCCGCTTTCTTCGACATCAGCGATCGCAAACAGGCTCAGAAAATTCTCGAAGACTACAATAGAACTTTAGAAACTCAAGTAGCCGATCGGACTCGGGAATTGAAAAACACCCTCGACACTCTCCAAGCCACTCAAAACGAGCTAATTCAATCGGAAAAAATGGCCGCCCTCGGACAACTGGTTGCCGGGGTAGCCCATGAAATTAACACGCCTTTGGGAGTAATTCGCGCCGCGATCGGCAACACAGATAAAGCCTTAGAAGCCTCGTTGTTTCAACTGCCCCAACTGTTGCCCCAACTCACCGAGCAACAGCAAGCCGACTTTTTCAGCGTCCTCAAACAAGCTCTGAGCACTCAATCCAGCCTCAGTACCCGCGAAAAACGCCAAATTAAACGCACGCTGACTCAACAGCTTGAATCTCATAACATTGCCAATGCCAAACAACTGGCTCACCTGCTAACAGAAGGAGGAATACATCAGAGTTTTGACTCTCAAATGTCTTTGCTGCAAACGCCCCAAGCCAATCAAATCGTACAAATTGCCTACGATATTGCCCGCCTGCAAGCAAACAGCCAAAACATTAACAACGCCGTCGAACGAGCTTCAAAAATAGTCTTCGCCCTCAAGAGCTACGCTCGTTACGACCACACTGGGGAAAAACGATCGATCCAGATTACTGACAACATTGAAACCGTACTCGAATTGTATCACAATTATCTCAAGAAAGGTGTAGAGGTCACTCGTCACTATCAACCCGTTCCAGAGATTCCTTGCTATCCCGACGAACTCGTGCAAGTGTGGACAAACTTAATTCACAATTCAGTTCAAGCTATGGATGGCAAAGGGACGCTGGAAATCGGCGTGCATCAAAAAGAGCGAAATATTGTAGTAGAAATCACAGACTCAGGTTGTGGGATTTCTCCAGATATTCAAGAGCGAATTTTTCAACCTTTCTTCACTACCAAACCAGCAGGAGAAGGAAGCGGTTTAGGGCTGGATATTGTCAGAAAAATCGTGAAAAAACATCAGGGAACCATTACTTTTGCCTCTGTCTGTGGCAAAACTACCTTCACGGTGACGTTGCCTATGGGGTAATATAAATGACAAAATAAATGATTTTTTTTAGATCGTCTTTAACGGGCTTCATATCATATCCGGTCGATTGACCGTAAGAAAAGAGGTTTGTAGTGAGGAATGCGCGTCCGCATTTTGCTCAAATCCGTAACAAAGGACTGAAGTCCTTACTACAAACATATAATGGTTAGATGACCCAACCTGAACTCAATTCGATAACCATAAAAATATGACTGAAGTAGCAATTCTCTGTGTTGATGATGAAATAGTTATCCTAGAAGTTCTTCAAGAGCAAATTAGCCGTCACTTTGGCGAGCAATTTTTGTATGAAGCTGCCGAAAGTGGTGAGGAAGCTCTAGAAATTATTGAAGAGCTAACTGACGGGGGAGTCAAGATTCTTGTAATTGTCTCTGATTGGTTGATGCCCGGAATGCGGGGAGACGAGTTTTTAGTTCAAGTCCACCAGCAATTCGCCCATATTACAAAGATTCTGTTAACCGGACAAGCCGATGGGGAAGCTATTGAACGAGCCAAGCGGGAAGCTAATCTTTACTGCTGCATTCATAAACCGTGGCGGCAAGAAGAGTTGCTCGAAACCCTCACAACAGCCCTGAAAATAGGATGAACGAACTAGCAATTCTTGTGGTAGATGACGAACCGATGGTGTTGGACGGTCTTGCTGAGGAATTACAAAGAAACTTCGGTCAAGATTACCAGATTGAAGCGGCCCAAAGCGGTGAAGAAGCCCTAGAACTTCTCGAAGAACTGCAAGCAGAAGGTATCGAAACTGCAGCAGTTATTTCTGACTATCTGATGCCGGGAATGAAAGGCGACGAACTCCTCTGTCAGATTCATGCCCAATATCCCAATGTATTGAAGATTATGCTCACCGGTCAAGCCGCAGCAGATGCAGTGGGCAATGCTGTGAATTCAGCTAATCTCTACCGTTATATTGCCAAACCCTGGGATGCTACGGATTTCTATCTGACGGTTAAAGAAGCTCTCAGCAAGTATTGGCGAATCAAAAAACTCGAAGAACAGAATGCTCAACTGCGGGAAAATGAACGTCGCCTGACTCAGATTTTAGAAGCAATGCCCATTGGTGTTACAGTTCACGATAATGCGGCAAAAATAACTTATGCCAATCAGAAAGCCAAGGAATTACTCCAGCTAGACATTTTACCTGAAACCAAAATCGAGCAAAGTTCAACGGATTTCAAAATTTATCAGGGGGGAACTGAGGAATTATATCCCGCACAGAAATCGCCGATCGTGCGCGCTTTAGCCGGGGAAACAGTTCGTGCTGAGGATATCGAAATTCATTACCCCGATCGGATCGTTCCTTTAGAAGTCTCGGCTACACCCATTCGGGATAAAAAAAGCCAAATTTCTCAGGCGATCGCGACTTTCCATGATATCAGCGATCGCAAACAAGCTGAAGCCGAACGAGAACAGTTTACCCAAGAATTGTTCCAACTTAATGAAGCTTTTTCCCGATTTGTTCCGCGTCAATTTTTGCAATTTCTGGCTCGAACAAATATCAACGAAATTCAACTGGGAGAATCTATTGAGAAAAAAATGTCGGTTTTGTTTGCCGATATCCGTGCTTTCACAACCCATTCGGAGCAAATGACCCCAGAAGATACGTTTAAGTTTATCAATGGCTATCTCCGGCGCATGGAACCTGCAATTATTGAAAATAGTGGTTTTATTGATAAATATATTGGTGATGAAATCATGGCACTGTTTGAAGTGAGTGCCGATAGTGCGGTGAATGCAGGGGTGACTATGTTGAAAATCCTCGCTGAATACAACCTCAGCCGACAACTACTCGACCGCCAACCCATAGAAATTGGCATTGGCATCAATACAGGAAATTTGAGGCTAGGAACAGTAGGCGGTAACTTTCGCATCGATACCACCGTCATTGGCGATGCAGTTAATCTCGGTTCGCGCCTCCAACAGTTAACAAAAGTCTACCAAGTTCCGTTTCTGATTTCCCACACCACCTTAGCTGCGCTCGAAGAACCGATGAAGTATGCCCTGCGCCTCGTCGATCAGGTGCAAGTTCGAGGAAAAGCTCAAAAAGTGGGGGTGTTTGAGGTATTTGAGGCGGATCCTCCCGCCCAAAAAGAAGCTAAATTGGAAACGAAACCGATTTTTGAATTAGCTTTGATTCGCTACTATCAAGGCTCGATCGAGGATGCCAAATTCCTGTTCGGTATGTGTTTGGAAAGAAATCCCAGCGATGGTGTTGCCCAAAGCTATCTGAAACGGTGTGCTTAACCCAAACTTACTCCCTGCAGGGAATATTTTATCGATCGAAATGATATTTTATTTGCCAAGATAGCCAGTGAAAAATACCTCAAAGCTAAATTGCACGTCTTTCGGATAGCTCGAACCGGAGCTTGTGGTAGAATACGATCGAGAAAAGCTACCATAAGGGAGAAAAAACAATGACTAATGTGCAACCAAATCGTACCGTGCGGCGGGGAAGATTGTTCCCCGAAATTCAGTGGTCAGAAGAAAAAAAAGCCCAGTGGCGAGCCGAAAGAGCGGCATTTCGCAAGCGTTGCAAAGTAATTTTCGATCGCCTTAAACCAGACTTAATTGACACTCACTACAACTGGTACATGGCGGTTGAACCCGACAGCGGGGAATATTTTATCGACAAGGATGATATGGCGGCTACCAAAATGTGCCGCCAGAAACACCCAAATGCTATCCCCTACCTTTTCCGCATCAACAATACAGGGGCGTGCGGCTCAATATGATTGCAGGAAGATTTGGTGATGAGGACGAGCTATTTTTTGAAGTTGAATTGATTGCTAATAACGGCTTAGAATTACCTGTCGATGCTCTGCTAGATACAGGTTTTTCGGGCTGGTTAGCAATGGACGAGCAAGATTTCGAGGGACTTGATTGGATTTATATTAGGCGACAAGAAATGCGGACAGCAAAGGGAGAATTTGATTTCGATATTTATGCAGGAAAAGTACGCATAGATGAGCAAGAATTTGACATTCCCGTTCATGTGGGTGACGGAGTACCGGAAATTTTAATCGGCCGCCAGTGGCTGAAAAATCGGCGGTTAGTAGTTGATATGTCTGCAGGTATTTTGACATTGGAAGCGAGTTAAAAGCAAAATGAATTTAAAAAGTTTTGACATAGTAATAGTAGGAGCCGGCCCAGCAGGCGGTCACTGTGCGAGAATGCTAGCCAAATCCGGCCACAAAGTCTTGCTGGCAGAGCAAAACGACAATTTTAATAAAAATGATTTTTCTAGCGCCGCCACGCCTCTAGAAACCCTCTCTAAATTCGATTTACCTGAATCCGTTATCGGCAGTTTTTGGCACAAACTTACTATTGAAACTAGCAAAGTCAGTCAAAGTTGGGAGTCTCCCGAAAGCTTGGGAGTTGTTCTCAACTTTGCTAAATTTAGAGCATTTTTGGCCAGCGAAGCTGAGCGATTTGGCGGTGAAGTTTGGCTTGGTTATCGCTACACCGGACATTCACAAGTCAAGGGCGAAACAACGGTAGAATTTAAACAGTTATCCGACGGTCAAATTATCACAGTTAGCACGAAAGTATTGGTTGATGCTACTGGCTTTGCTAGGGCGATTATGTACGAAAAAGAGAATGATAAGCCTGATTTTTTGTCGGGAACCGGAATTGAATATTTAATTGAAGTAGAACCAGAAGTTTACAATAAATACAGCGGTGATTTAATCTTCTTTTTGGGCGATAAATGGATGCCGAAGGGTTATTCCTGGATATTCCCAATGGAACCAAACAGGCTGAAAGTTGGTGCGGGTCGCATTTTTTTAGACCCGAAAACGGTGAGGCATTTGTCACCGCTGAAAAAATATATTGATTTACTGATTGATGAATATCTGAAGTCTAAAAATTATAAAATTATTGACAAACACGGTTCGACGCTGAAGTACAGCCCTGGTTTGAAGGATATTTATTGCAAGGATAATATAATTGCGATCGGTGATACTGTCTCGACAGTAAATTTTTTGGGCGGCGAAGGGATTAGACACGGGATGGATGGTGCGGAAATAGCGGCGAAATATATTCAAAGCTATTTGGAAGGGAAAATCTCAGATTTTCGGGATTATGAAACCCAAATGCACCGCAAGTTTGATAAGAAATGGAATATTTCGGAAAGATTGGCGGTGAGAAAATATATCGATGATGTTAATGATGAACTGACAGATAAAATGATTTCTTATTTAAAGTATATGAAAACTGAAGATGTGATGGATATTTTATTTTATTATAAGTTTGAGAAGATTTCCCGAGGGTTAGGCGGTTATTTGCAGCGGAAAATTAAGGGATGGATTAAAAAATTTTACTTGTAATATCAATTCCGGTTGCACGGGAATTATTGTTGACTGTGGACTGTTGACTGTTGACTGTTGACTGTTGACTGTTGACTGTTGAAGGAGGGGTCGAAAAACTGAATGATAGTTGAGTATTGACTGTTGATTCGATTTTACAATTCCGATGCTAGCGGAGTTGATATAAGGTGCGTGAGTTGAGAGATTGTTAGTTGAAGGAAAAATCGCGCTTGCTGATGCACCCTACAAACCTAATTTTAAGGTATTTTCGGCTGTAACTTGAAGGCGGGGCAGCGACAGTAAAGCATCGTCAAACCTGCTAAAACTTGATCTATATGATACACCAAAAGTATACCCCGTCGCTCCAATTAAATGCGCTACAATTGGATCGAAGTCCCCGTAAGGGTAGGCAAAATATTTAACAGATTTCTCTAATCCTTGTTCCAAGATAGCACGGGATTTCGCCCCTTCCCGCACAATTTCTGTCGGCGACAATGCAGTCAGAGGTTGATGAGTAGCAGACATAGAACCAAATTCAATCCCTGTATCCCGGAGTTGCAAAATTTCCGGCCATCCCATTAGCTGCACTTCTTCAAATTCGGCTTTTTCCCAACTATTTGTCTTTCCTATTGACTCCGCTACTATAAAAACAGTTGCTGTAAAATTAAAGCGTTTTAGCAGAGGCCAAGCATATTGGAAAAAGTCGAGATAGCCGCCGTCAAAAGTCATCAATACAGCTTTACCGGGTAAAGGAGTTTTAGCCTGTTTGGCCCTTTGCCAATCTTGCCAACTCGCACTGTAATAACCATGCTGTTTGAGATATTGTAAGTGCTGTTCAAAAACCTGCGGAGTAATTGCCTCTAAACCGTCAGGAGAAATGCGGCGGTAGGCGAGAATCGGCAGCCTTTCTGTAACGCTATGATTGTCAAAAACTTGAGGTCTCACGGAGTGAGAAACTTCTCTATACGGCGCTTTTCGCCAAATGATTTCCGGTGCGTAAAATACTTGCTTTGGAGACTCGTTTTCTCCAGCAATTTGCATTGTCGGTTCCCCCGCGATTGCCGCGGCTGACTCGATCTCCTGCAGCGCAGCCGCCGGCAGTGAGGCGCGACGGCTGACACTCGTCCCGATCGCACCCGATCGCCTGCCGAACATCACCGCATTTGGGGGGTAAATGCCTCCAGCACCCGGTGCATTCAACCAGTCGGGCAAATTAGACCTTTGTTGAGCACAAGAGGCTAAGCGCGATCGCAGCGATTGCTTGCCGTTGAGCGGTTTTCCCAGCAAAGCTTCTCGCACGGTGGCGACGCACAACTCAAACCCGCTATTTCGAGTAATTGTCGATCGCAATTTTTGAGCTGAAACAAAATTGTTTTCCACCGCAACAGGGACAATACCGACAGCAACGCCGCCTACTTTCACCAGCACGTCAATTTCAGAAAGCTCAACTTGTATATTAGTAAATTCCTCGCTCACTTCTACAGCCATCAAATCTTTTTCGAGCGTAATTGTTGAGACTTCCTCAGCTACTTCTGGCTTGTAGAAATCCTCCAAATGCCAATGCGGACGCCCCCATAATTCTTGCAAAAATAGGGTCCAGTCATTTTTTTTGTGCAATGGTTGCAGCAAAGTTTCCCACAATCTATTGCCTTTTTCGCAGCGATTGCGTTGAAAGAAGCGATCGAGAATTAGCCAAGCAAACTGGGATGCGATCGCATCTGCCAAAACCGCAGCCGCAACCATGCCATCGCAAATCGGCAATTCAATAATACCGAGTTTAATTCCTTCTAGTTTGATCGTACAGCACAGGCGATCGCATATTTGCAAAGCGTAAATATCCGAAATTGGTTCGCTCACTTCCACCGCAACTTTCCAGGCAATTTCACCCTTGACTGGCTTAATCTTATCTAAAATATATCTAATTTCATGGCTTTTAAAAATTTTATGATATTTGTGAACTTTATTACTTTTAACCTCTCTTTCGATCCCTTGGTGCCAAGGTAAATTTAAACTGAGATGAGCAGCTTTTTCTTGATAAAATTCCAGCATTCTATCATCATATTCGATTCCCATAAAATGACAAAGTTCTTCTAACTTTTTGACTTTATTATCTAGAATTTCCTCATACTTGACTAATATATGATTAGATTTTTTAGCATATTTGTGACTAATTAACATCGCCTCCTTCCAGCGATGGATACAGTGGTTTAAATCCCAACCATGCCCCCACAAATCATGAGAGTTCATAGTAGCCTCATGCAGAGAAGCTATTGTATCCATACTGTTTCGTAAAATATGTATAAATTTAGCATCCGGCAACAAACGCTGTATATCCTCAATAAAATATATGTGTTCCGGCGTTTTTTCCAACCAAATACTTTTGTTTTGTTCTGCCGCCAAACCATCCAATACTCTGACAAACCAACTAACTTTAGCGCCCACAGTCTGACTATCATCAAAACCTTGCAAAAGGTCAGGACGATTAATCTCATCCTTAAAGAAAGCTTCCATCCTAGCAGGAAACTTTCCCGCAAATTTTTTGTACAGTAAATAGTGAAAAAACTTAGATTCAGGAAAAGAAATAACTTCAGGATGAGCGGCTAATAAACTTTGAAGCATGGTTGTGCCGCTTCTCGGAGAGCCTACTAAAAATATCCGTTGCATTTTTATACCTGATAAATGGTTTCTTAATTAGATTTATTTGAAAGCGAACCGCAGAGAGCGTTGAGCGCACAGAGGAAGACAAGAAACAGGTATGATTAATTTATGATTATAAATTATTTGTAAACATCACTCTTTCTTCTTGCTCTTTGCGGGTCAAAATAATTTTCCTAAGTCCAATTAAAATTTTCTTTCAATAAATCCGAAAGTGCCTGATTGTAAGGTTTGAAATAATTAGTCAATTCTTGTTCGATTTCTGGCGGCATTTTGCTGTATTTATCGACCTGATGAATTTCAGATTCTTTAAGGGTACTCCCACTAATATCCAAGAAATTCAACACTTCGGAAAAAACTTTGCCTGTATTTGCTTCAAAATCTTCGCTCTTGAGAATTAGCAACTGTTCCCTAGGAAAATAGTCTAGCCAATTTTTGATTTGTTCTACATAAATTCCGCGCGACAAATAGGAATAATGCTGGTGATTAAAACTGTAATAATCTGCATCGGCTTTGATTCTTTCAACCTCACCTTTCAGTCTGTCAGGTTCAGAAGCGATCGCCTTTTCAAAATCAAACTTTTCGCAGCCGCTCGCCACTTCTAAATGATAGTGCATCCATGCCCGTTCTACCGGGTTTCGCAGCATCACAATCAGCTTAACATCCGGAAAACACTTGTAAACTCGCTCCGCCACCAAAGGATGATAAATATAGTAAGCACTCATCTCCCACAGCAGCACCTTCTCACCCGCTAAACTCCGCGTCAACTGCTTGCTGTACCACTCAACGCCACGCTCAAAATTTAATTCAAAAAAGTGGATGTCTCGGGAACCCTGTTTGATAATTTGCAAGTGATTTGCGAGATAACCATATAGAGATTCCGTGCCGCAGTTTTGAGCGCCAACAATTAAAAAGTCAGGTTTTTGCTTATTTTCCAACTGAGTCGAAATCTTGGCGTAGCTGGGATTATTCTTATCCAAATTGTGAATCGGAGCGGCTGGTTCAGGTAAATCCCGAAGCGGAATTTTGCCCTCAAATTCCCAGCGGAAGGGCGGACAAAGAATCGTTTTTTGGTTGACAGTCGATCGCACGTACAGCGGATAAACCTGCCAATGATAATCGTAGGCGTAAGCCAAAGTTTCCTCGTAAACCCCAGCATTCACGTAATACTGACCGTTTCCTAAATCCAGCCTATCTATTTGCAGCCGGATTTTGCCTTTCCCTTTCACCAGCGGCAGCAGTCTGCCCATTTGATTAGTATTAGTCTCAAAACAACTCTGACCATCTTCCCTGCTGATTGTCACGGCAAAAATAGCAGCAGAAATTTCCTGCGACACCGAATAATGAATTTCAATGCTAATAGCATCACCGCTATCTATTTCCGTATTTGGCGACACTTTGACATGGGTTATTTCTACTTCCCTAGAACCGAAGCGATTCTGATTACCTCCCAGTGGCGAGCCGCTACTTGTAGCTTCAGCAGCACGCAGGGGAGTGCGATTTTCTGTGGACGATCGCATTTCTGACAAATACTGACCGACTACCACTTCTGGTTCGCCATAAGCCACGATTTCACCTGATTTTAGCCACAAAGCCCGATCGCACATTTTCTGAATTTGCGACGCGGTGTGAGAAATCAAAACAATCGCACATCCTTGATTCTTAAACTCAGTTATCTTATTCAAACATTTAGTTTGAAAAGCCACATCACCAACCGACAAATGTTCATCAACTAAAAGCACTTCGGGATCGGTATGCACCGCCACCGAAAAAGCCAGCCGCATTTTCATCCCCGTACTGTAAGTCCGCGTCGGGCTGTCAATAAACTGTTTTAACTCTGCAAATTCCACAATATCGTCAAACCTGCGCGCCACTTCCCGGCGAGTCAAACCGGCCACCACCGCACCCACAAACACGTTTTCTCTGCCCGTTAGATCCGTGTGAAAACTCGCACCCAAATCCAACAAGCCGCCAATTCTGCCGTTAACTTTAATAGATCCTTCCTCAGCCCGGCAAATACCGCCGACAAGTTGCAGCAGCGTTGATTTTCCCGCGCCATTCTTGCCAAGAATTCCCAGCATTTCGCCAGGAGAAACAGTAAAATTTATATTCCGCAACGCCCAAAAACTCGCCTCCGGCTTCAGCTTCCACCAACCGGACAAAGCGGCTTCCATAATCGTATAAGGTTTCGCGGTAGAGTAGCGGTTAAAACGCTTACCCAAACCTTTGACAATAATTGCTTCACGCATTTACACTTCCTCCACAAAATGAGCGCTTTGCCGTCTAAAAATTCCCAGTCCGATGGGTAAAAGAGCCGCCACAGCCAAGCTCAAAATTAACAGAGCAGACCAATCCGGCTGCATACCTTTAAGAAGTATGGCGCGGTAAGCTTCTATCAGGGGCACCATTGGATTTAAGTAATAAAAAATCTTAAATTTTTCCGGGACGCTGCTGATGTCGTAGAAAATCGGAGTCAGGTAAAACAGCATCTGCAAAACTACTCCCAAAGTGTGCTGAGTGTCGCGGAAAGTGACATTCAAAGCGGCAAGGGGATAAGCAAAACTAACTGTCAGGAAAAACTGAATAATCATCAGCAGCGGCAACAACAAGAGCACTCCATTCAGAGGAGCGCCATCAATTGCCAGAAAGATAAGTAACACCGGCAATGCTAAGAAAAAGTGAATGAGCCCCGTCGTCGTCGTGACTACCGGCAAAATTGCCGGGGGGAAATTTGGCTGCCTGATTAGTGGCTTATGATTGGTAATTAATGCCGTTGATTTAAATAATACCGTTTGAGACCAATTCCAGATTAACAAGCCGCTGAAAGCAAAGGAAGAAAATTTTGGAATATTAAGGGGTACGACAGAGCGAAACAAAAAGGAAAATACAGCCAACTGTAACAGCGGACTGATTAAAGTCCAAGCAATCCCCAAGGTTGAGCGCTTGTAAAGTAATTTCATATCGCGATCGACCAACACCCGCAGCAAATCGCACCACTGAGCAATTTGGCGCCGATAAACCAGCGTTCCCGCATTTCTCACCGCACACCTCCGGCAACTATCTGAGGTTCTCGCCCGGATGCCTCCCAGGGCTGAATCTTAACCAAATTCTGGGTCTGCACCAGGGTCAGCTTGTCAGCAATTGGTTCTAAAAAATCCGCTTCAATCACTTTTATTGCCATAATTACCATTGTCAGTTTCTCTTCCTTTTAACTCTAAATTACTCTTTATTTAAAATAAATTAAAGGCTTAATTACACCTCTATTTGGTTTTTTTCCTCTAATCTAATTATGTCAGTTATAGGAAGGATTTTTCAGTTATTTTTTGTCCAATACTGTACATAACTCTAGATGTTGAAGTAGGGTGTTGTCAACTAAGCCAGGCTCAGAAAGAGCGGCACTTTTGGGCATACCATTAACCCCGATCGCCCGAGCCAGGGGTTCGGCAAAGTCAAGCGCCAGAATTGAGCGCAAGTGAGGGCCCCGCAGCGGTTCCGCGCCCGCTTGCGGAAAAATGTGGCCTACTGTCAGTTGACCGTAATACAGGTAAACCCCAGCCGGTCGTTCCGCGTCTAGCAGGCGTTCTGCCTCGAACAAACCTTGCTGCAAATCGATGTCTATTTCATGTCCGCCCAAATCGCCGCTCGCCGAGCCTCCTTGCAAAAAACTAGAAATTGCCGATCGACTTTTCAACTCATCGATGACACCCCTCAAATACCAATAACCGCGCAATTTTTCCCACAACCACCGCCAAGTTCCCCGCATCCGCAAGCTTTCGAGTAAATCAAGAGATTTCCTCAGTCCCAGGGCCAGCGAATCCACAGCAGCCGGCCAGAAAAACGTGACCGCCACCAGAATTTTATCTACCATCGAGTAAGCAGTTTCGTAGCCTGCTACCTGCAGTATCGATCTAAGTTCCGGGTGTCGGTGGCCGATCAAAACATCAGATCGCCCTTCCTGACGGGATCGGCGGAAATAGCGATCGAGATTGTTGGTTTCGTGTTCGTAATGATAGCCCACTGCATCCCCCGCTACAGCAAAAGGTACATCAGCTTTCAGCAAACGCACCCCAAACTCGTAATCTTCCCCGCCGCAGTTCCCAAAGGCCGAATCGAAGCCATCGAGACGAGCAAACAGTTCTGCATCCAGAGAAAGGTTACCACTGAGCAAATCTTTATAAGTAAATCGGTGATCCGGCTGGCTCATCTGATAAAACTTGTCTTCCCACCATGATCGCACTTGCACATCAAACAACCTAGTTGCTCCCTGCAACTTAGGCGGGTAAGGGCCCATGACAGCGCAGCCGGGACGCTCTCGGTGAGCGCGCGCGTGGCTTTCCACCAGAGGTGGCAGGGCTTCGATATCGTCGTCGAGAAACAGCAGCAATTGCCCGGTAGCCGAAGCAGCTCCCGTATTGCGGGCGATTGAAGCGCTCCGGCAATTTACCTCGATCACGTGCAGTTTAAACGGAGCTTTGTATTCTTGTAGCATTGCCAAAGTATCGTCTATGCAGCTATCTGCCACCACAATAACTTCGATCACCTCGAGCGGATAAGTCTGCGAGTGCAAAGCATCAAGGGCGCGCCGCAGCGAAGAACTTCGATTGTGGCTGGGAATAATTACGCTAACAGTTAGATGTTCCCTGTTCATATTAGATTGATAATTGGTAATTGGTAATTGTTATTTGGGAATTAATATTTGGTATTTGGTATCTGGGGATTTATAAGTGGTGATGAAAATTTCCAACACTCTTACTTCTTCGCTGTCCCATCAATATCCATCTGTTAAATCCCTTCAATCCATTACACCATCCGTTGCCGAATTTCCCTGTTCCTCCTGACTAATTATTAATCCAAAAAGCTGAGACCTTAGTTTCATTTCCCAGATTCATCTGTGGAGTAAATCTAAAATCTAAAATCTAAAATCTAAAATTGATTGACTTCCCCTTTAACTTCCTGCAACCGCTTGCGAGAAGCAAAATAAGCCATCGGCCCGCTAATGCAGCCCCGCAGTTGAGCCAAAAGTAAATCACTAGGAATAGAGCCCGGTTGCTTTCGCAAAGAAGCAAATAATTCAGGAATTTGCTTGGAATACAGCCATCCCAAAGCTAATCGCACCACCCCTAATTCGCGATTTTTCACCAAAATCCGCGTCCAGAAAGCATAGACTCCGATTCCGTAGCCTTGGAGCGTTTTTTGCAATTCTTCCCAAGTGCCCCGATGGCGGTGCCAGCTCAAGGCTCTCGGATCGTAGACGATGCGGTAGCCCGCGCGCAAAATGCGGGCAAACAGTTCGCAGTCTTCGCCGCCGACAGTAGGCGTTCCCGCCCCCAAAGCCTCGTCAAACAAGCCGATAGAGTCGATCAAACTTTTCCGCAAAGCCATACTCGCCGAAACCCCCACAGGAGCGACAACCAGCGGGTTGCAGTGCGCTCCGTCAAAAATTTGGCGATCAAAGCCCCGCCCGTGGGGGCTGTAGCGCTCGAACCATTCTTGCGCCTCGGTTTCCAGTTCCAAGGGCATCACCAGCCCCGTGACGCACATCACTCGCGGATCACTAAAATTCCACAAGAGCGATCGCAGCCAGTTCGGATCTGGGGCAGCATCGTCATCTGTAAAGGCTACGAATTCATGTTTAGCTTCGCATAAAGCTCGGTTACGGGCAGCGCTGGAACCTGGTAAGTCTTCGCGCACATAGCGGACTTTTGGGTAATTTTTGACCAGTTCCTTGGTAGCGTCCGTGGCCGGACAATTGTCAATTACTAAGTATTCCTGACCGTCGTCTGGGAGCTGCATAAACGCTTCAAGAGTGCGCCGCAAATCTTCCGGGCGATCGCGCGTGCAAACCGCTACTGTGGCGATCGGCAATGCCTCCACCGACCCCCGCTCATCCCATTCTAGAGTGTCGTAGAGCCAGTTTTTCCACAAGTTGTCACCAGCAGCATTCATCAGTCTTTCCCGTAATTCGTCACCGCCAATGTGGCCTCCGACTACGGTCAAAAGAGCTTGACCGATCGGTTTGCTGTGCAGTCGAATTAAAATCAAGGCTTTGCTGTAACGCTCCTCAACCGTAATTTCTGGCGGGAGTTTGGAGATTTCCAGGTCGAGAATAGCTGTTGCCATTTTATATTTTAGATTGCGAATAAATCATATAAACTCCGTATATTACCGGATGTATTTTAGCGAAAATTGTTTTATGGGATAGCAACTTCTCAATCCCATACTTGCCTAGCCTCGATCGCGAATCCAACATAAAGCCTGATTTTTATTATTGCTTTTATTTATTTTTACTTTCTATTACCCGCTGATGTCAAGTTTTTTTTCAACAGAATATTTGTCGTCGAACACCTTAGCTCGTTGAGGCTGGTGTCAATGGCAGGTGTTATGGACTCTCGGCACTCTCCCAAGCATCGCCCTTAATGCCACCTGTAAAAACCACATTTTTTGACAAAACCTGGTTTGTGCGATCGATCCTCATTTCCGCTTGAATTGCGATCGGGTACTCTTCTCTACAACATACCAAACAATTATACACTCTCCCAATTCAAACTTTCGCAAGTAGTAATTCTCTAACAATCCCAAGTTAGTTGTGAGAATATAATAGAGGCCACCCATGAAATACTATTTTTTGACCCTCAAGTCAAATACTAGGTATAATAGCGCAAAAAAATATCTTGGAGGGGCTGGTTTAGCTAAAAATTGATTTTATACAAGCCACTTTTTGAACTCCCAATTTCTCACAATAGGTTTATTGATAGCACTTAGTTCGCCACTCTCAATGAGTTGATCTAGTCCAATCAATAACCACGTAAATTGATCCCATTTTTTTATTAAAATGTTTTACAACCCTATAATAACCTGAATATTCAGGATTTTCTAAAAGTTTAGTACAGTTAATTGCTCAACAAACTAAACTCTATAAACTGGTATTTATAGGTTAAAATTGGCATAGCGACGAGAGCCAGTCACTGATCTATAATCTGCTGTGCAAAGCGCGGCATTCATTTGCTGAATGCAGTCAACAAACACGGATCTCGCAGAAATCAAACGATACATATTAGAGAGCTACGAAGTGTTATTGGACTCCAAACACAGCTATTACACTCTTTTTAAATAGGCACGGATTAGCTAAAAAAAACTCAAAAACCCAACCCCAAAGAAGACCCAGCAATGATAAAAAAAACACGAGATAACAGACTGGTTGGAGACTCATCGAGCTGAGATTACTTCTGGCAAGTTAGTGGTATTTTTACAGGATGAAGGATGAATATCATCCATTGTCGGGGGATTGAGGTGGCTATGTTGGGGGTAAAACAAAAGAACTCATCTTTCTGTCCCCTAGTCAATCAGCGGAGTAAACGAACCTATTATGGGGCAGTCAGTCGATTTTAGATTTGAGTTTTGAGGCTTCGGCGATACGTTGGGTGAGCCATCGAGCCGCGCTCAGACCTTCGGCGAGTACGAGCGTCGAGTCGCGCTGAGTCGGGCGATTTGAGATTTACTCCACAGATGAATCTGGGAGCTTGAACAAGAGTCTAAAACTTTGGGCTGCGGGCTATTCCTGTCGGAAACTTGTATCCGTTTGTGGGCGGGGTCAAAAAGCCATTTAAACTCTCTCCTGGATAGCCAGAAGGTTTGCTTAGAAGAATGTATCAAACTTTTACAAAGAAACCGATCAAACTCATAAAGTCTCTCTCTGCCATGACAAAAGCAGTTAGCTAGCACAATGCTGGTTCTCGGTTTTTCAGATTGGACTATACACTGCCCTCAAAACCCTAAAAATGAAGAATTGTAAAGTTTTATCAAGATCTTTGGACATCTGAATTAAAATCTTCTCATAAAAAAGACTAGCTTTTAGCAGGCGCAAATTGTGGAAAAAGGTTTAAAACTCAGAATATGAGATCGAGTTGGCTACTCTTACATGGTGCAATAAAATGTAACTTTTGATGCCAGAACCAGTAGCCTGAACTTTGTCGAAGGCCGAATGCCCGTCCGGCAAATGCCTTCGGAAAATCGCTTTCTTGGCGCTGCATCAAATCTTAAGTGCAATTACTTTCCTTGCACGAGAGCCGTCGCCTTCGAGCACACATTAAGCTCCAGGGCTTACGCACCAGAACTTTGATAAACCGGGTTTTTTTACCGGGAGCGAGGGCAGCAACAAAGTGTTTTCGTTCATCAAACCCGGTTTCAGCGTCCGAGACTGAACTCGATCGAATGAATGCAGTCGCAACCAATGTTTAAAAGTGGCGATACTGCAAGTTGCGTGCAAAGCAGGGAGCTAACCGCAGTGATGGATCTCGATTGTTTACCTTACGGCGCAGGCCACGCACAGGAAGGGGTCTGTCTGCTAGTGCGAATGGGGCCGCACCGCATTTTACTCGACTGCGGTGTAGAGGATATTGCACCGCTATCAGCGACACTAAATCGATCGCTGCCAGCCGATTTTGTGGTGTGTACCCACGCCCACTCTGACCACGCCAGAGGTTTGCTAGCACTCCATCAATCTTTCCCCCACTTGCCAATTTACGCCAGCGAAGTGACAGCGCGACTGCTACCGCTCAACTGGCCAGAACTGGCTCAGCAGCCAGAGTCCCGGTTCTGTCAGGGACTGCCATGGCAGTCGCCGCTCGAAGTGCGCCCAGGACTAAGCGTGCAGTTGTTCCCGTCGGGTCATTTGCCCGGAGCGGCGACTGTACTGCTGACTTATGCCGCCCCGCACCGCACCTACACAGTGGTTTACACTGGCGACTTTTTCCTGTCCAATTCTCGTTTGGTGGAAGGTTTGCCCCTGGGAGAACTCAGGGGCATGAAGCCGGATGTGTTAATTTTGGAAGGCAGTTACGGCACGGCGCGCCACCCTCACCGCCGACAACTGGAAAATCAGTTAGCCGATCGCATCCACCGCGCCATCGCCGACGGGTACTCGGTACTGCTGCCCGCGCCGGCCCTTGGTTTGGGTCAAGAAATGCTGATGCTGCTCCGCAGT
Source organism: Microcoleus sp. S13_C5 (assembly GCF_036700845.1). Classification (NCBI taxonomy): domain Bacteria; kingdom Bacillati; phylum Cyanobacteriota; class Cyanophyceae; order Oscillatoriales; family Microcoleaceae; genus Microcoleus; species Microcoleus sp. S13_C5. The sequence continues at coordinate 9,307 of NZ_JAUBPR010000082.1, read as the reverse complement.
CACCACTACTTTACTGGCCGCGACTTGGATATTTGGGTGGACGGCACTGTCGCCGACGGGTGCGACGCTTATCTGGAACTGTTACCCCAATTTCCCACCGCCGTCCAAAATTTTGCTCTGCACCAACCTTTGTTTTGGGACGAAAGGGTGAAACCCCGCGTCCGCCGGCTGTCTGCCGAACAACGCCCCGGATTGGGAGCCACGCCCTGTATTGTGATTACTGACCAAATAGCTGATTTGGCTTTGTATGTTGCCGATGGCACACATCCTTGGATTTTGCTCGCCCCTCAAAAACCAGGATATCCCGTCAGCGACTGGCTGGGCAACAGGCCCGAATCTGGAGTCACAAGTGTCGAAACTTATCTGCTAGCCGAACACTGCGACGGGCCCGGGACTACCCAACTCATCCACAATTTGCGTCCCCAGCACGTCATTTTACTCCACGGTTCCCCTGCATATTTGGCTGATTTGGCTAACTTGGACGAGCTGCGAAACCGCTATCAGTTGCACACTCCGGCGGCCGGAACACTGGTCGAATTGCCGATCGGGGAAATGTTTTTGCAGCCCGCTATCCCAGAAACTAACTATGAGGGAGAACTCAGCGAATTGGGGACAGAGGTAGCAATTAGCTTGCCGAGTCCGATTACAGCCGATCCTCGGTGGGCCAATTTTGCCGATACCGGTTTGGTAGAAGCGCGCTGGCAAGGTGAAGAACTGGTACTGCGCGGCATCTCCCAGCGGGAACTCCTTTTTCAAGGCAGCGCCGTTCAGGCTAACCTCGAATGCTGTGGCAATTGCCAGCACTACCGCAGCCAGCGCTGTTGGAACCAGTCCAGTGCTTTGTTTGGCTTTAAAGTTACCCCCGACGGTTACTGTCCCGTGTTTAAAGCGATACCGGAGTCGGAACTTTTCCTAGATGGCGAAACAGACGGCGAATAAGCTGTCGGGCACATCGAAACCAGCCCGTAGGCAAAGAAAACAAAAGAACACTCCTGGACGCACCCAGACAAAAAACCCTGTTTCAGCAGGGGTAAGCTGTCGCGTATTGAACTTTTAAACTACTGTGTACTTACGCTGTTGTGGGGAGTAGGGGTTGGGCAGGAGATCCCGCCATCAAGCTTAAATTTAAAGGCAAAATAGCTGATGTGGTCACAACCCAGAATATATTTGGCCTAAACCGGGTTTTTTGCATAATAATTTCTCCACAAAAAAGGGAGAAAAGTCGTTTTCTTTTCCCCCAAGTTTTCCTTGTGCCTCAAGCGCGAGCTCAAAACTATTCCAAATTCGAGTCCGGGTAGTGATTGCGAATTTGTTCGGCTTCGGGACAATCGTCAGAAACTAGGGGTTCGCAGTTAGTTCGGGATACCGAAGCCAACTTCTGGGACACAGCTCCAATACTTTCAAGACGCACCATTTCTTCCCACGAGCTGATTTCGTCTTCTTCGTCGGTTTCGTAGCGCAGCGTGACTAGATCCCCTTCAATATCTAGGATACGAGCGCGCTCTATCCAACGTTGCTGATCTCGAAGAAAAATAGAAACCTCACGACCATCACAACAGAGTTGATAGATTTTGCGCTGTAGCATTTGTCAGTTCTCCTGCGCAGTGTAACTTGCTTAAAATATGGTCTGTTTACCGTAACGTACTTTGGGTTTTACATCGGAAGGCACAGCCGTATGGACTGGCCAGTTTCACGTTTTCCGCAACTTTTGTACCGATGGGAGTTACCAAATTTGATTTTACCACCAAATCTATCTAGTACGCCATTTATCCAATTACAGGTTGTGCAGCCAGTGGCATCCCTCGTGAGAGGCATTTGCCAGCATCGATCGAAGCATTAGGACTTGACTCCGGCACGCGATTAACAGCGACAATAACAACAGACTCTGCCTCAAAAATCTCGCTCTCTTTTGCCTCAAGTCCCCCAAAAACGTCGGGTTACGCCGTTTGTTCGAGCGCCCACTAACGCCTCTTGGCTCAATCTCAAATCTCAAATGTCAAAGCGAAAGCTCTAAAGCGACACTCAAACAGCGACAATAAAAACAGACTCTGCCTCAAAAATCTCGCTCTCTTCTGCCTCAAGTCCCCCAGAAACCTCTGGTTTCGACTTTTGTTGGATCGCCCAAAGTACCGCCTCTTTCCTCAATCTAAAATCTAAAATCTAAAATCTAAAATCGATTGACCGGAGTGTGATAAAAATCACTGACAGCAGGCAGCCCCTAAATGTAGAAAATGGTGGCGGCCAACAACTAGCTTCAAAACGGGCAGCGGAACCTGTGGCGGTTAAGCTAAAAGAATTGCGGTTCCGTTCAAAACAAATTGGAGTCATTGCTCGTGCGTATTAAGGAGGCTAATTGATGGTGTACGCAGAAAATTGGTCGCAGCCGTCTATCTTGGAGCTAGCGCGATCGGGCAACTTTCAAGCCCTGAATTACTGGATTGACAGCTTGCTGCGCCCTGAAGGGATTTATGCCCGCGTCGAACAGGCTCAGGCCGGCTGCGTCCAAATCCTCGTAGAATTCCAGCGCGAATTTGCGACAGATACTACATTACTTGGGAGCACTCTCCGGGAAGGCTTAGTCAAATTTATTTGCCACCAACTCTGGAGACTCAACTCGCCAGCAGTAGAAGGAGTGCGAATTCACGCGCGCTTGGCTGGGGATGCAGACATTCTCTGGAAACAGTCAGTGCGAATTGTGACTCCGGCAAACCGCCAGCGGCGGCGTTACCGTTCCCTACCGGCCGTCGATTGGGTTAAATTTAAAACGTATCGTTCTCTGCTGCTAGTGGGCTCGGCACTTGCCTCATTTATTTTAGGGTGTTGGGTCAGCTACCACGAGGCTGTGACCCTGCAGTTAGGATCTCCAGTATCCGGCTACCAGCAAGCTGCTGTAATGTCGGGGCCGCCTCCAAAACGTGCGGATACTGTGCAAGCGGCCTTAGAAGTGGTACCAGTGGTACAGCAAAAGCAAGTTGCTAATCCTTACGACCCAACAGTAACGCTGATGTTCGGAGGAAATGTGAATCTATCGGATGCACTCGGAGCATCTGCTGCCAACGATCACCAATGGGCTTTCGCCAATATGGACGAGTACCGGCAAGCAGATGTGGCGATGGTTAACCTAGAAAACTCCCTGACTCGCTCTACATTGGGGTCGGGCAAAAAACAATTAAATTTTAAAGCCGCTCCAGAATCGGTGAAAGTATTAACAGCCGGAGGAGTGGATATTGTCAATCTGGCAAATAGCCGCGCTATGGATTACGGGGAACCAGGCCTGGTGGAGACGATGAATACTCTAGATAGTAGTGGGATTCAACACCTGGGAGCCGGCAGAGATATTAAACAAGCGAGGCGTCCAGATATTATTGAAGTTAAGGGTCAGCGGATTGCCTACCTCAGTTATTACGATGCCGAGCTTAACGTCGCTGACCAGGGGAAAGCCGGCACTAACCCCCGCCGTAACAATCGCGTGGCCGAGGATATTCGAGCTATTAGGGGTCAGGTAGACTGGATTATTGTTAATTACCACTGGGGAGTAGAATTGGCAGATTATCCGGGGGACTGGCAGATTGATTTGGCTCGGTTCACGATCGACCAAGGAGCTGACTTGGTAGTGGGACACCATCCCCAGGTACTGCAAGGTGCAGAAATTTACAAGGGCCGCCCGATAGTTTACTCGCTGGGTAATTTTATATTCGGCGGGAATGCTCGCAGGGATTACGATACCGCAGTCCTGAAAGTATCGCTCAAAGACAGGAATATGAAGGTAGAGTTTCTGCCTGTGGAGGTGAAAAAGTTTCAGCCTAAGGTGGTGAAAGGAGCCTCAGCCGATCGCATCCTCAAACGCGTCGAGCAAATTTCTAGTATTTTCGATCGACCGATGGGAGCTTCTGTAGTTCTCGATGCCCTAGTCCAGCCAGGAGCCACACCAAAAACTGCAAATTCTCCATTGCCAGGAGCAGCAAAGAGCGGTACATACCAGCCCGGGCGAGGTTCCGGGGGAACCTCCGGTGAAAGCAATCAGCCAGGCCCCGGACAACCCAAACCTACTTTGATTTTGCCGGCTTTGCCGGCTGCGCCCCAACAGCCGGACAACTCCTCATTTTTCCCGAACGGGACAGGGCCTGCAATTGAGTCAAACCCACCTCCGAATCAAAATTTGCCGCCGCGCATCTACCCCACTCAACCTCAAAATCCCAGCCGGGAACCAGAGCCGTTTACAAAAGAGCCATTCATCAAAGAACCGTTTATTTCGCCCCCATCTCCCAGTCAAGGAGCAGTGCCAAGTCCCCAAAGCTATCTTCCCCCCAGGGCTGTATCTTTTGAAGTCGCACTCAAACAGCAGCCGGCCTCCGCGATCGTTCCAGGTAGCAGCAGCAAGCGCTCCAAGCACCGGATCGCCCTGCCTCCTATAGCTGGGAGCATTGGTTAGCCGACGGGGGTCGGAACAACGAGGAGGCAGGGGGAGGATAGGGGCGGTAATGGGTGAACATCAACATACCAGCGACCAATTATTAACGACCGATTTACTGACAACCAATGATCAATGACCTACTACCGATGAGAAATGTGTTTGCGATCGCGCTCAAGCAAAAGCAGTACAAAACCTATATCCTCTCCGACGAAACCGCTAACTCTACTCTAGAAGTTGTGCCGGAACGGGGCGGTATTGCCACTAGCTGGCTGGTTGAAGGCAAAGAAATCTTCTATTTGGACGCGGAACGGTTCGCCAATCCCGATCTAACTGTACGTGGCGGGATTCCCATCCTGTTTCCCATCTGCAGCAATCTCCCCGAGAATACTTACACCCACAAGGGAGTGGAGCGTAAGCTCAAACAGCACGGCTTTGCTCGAGACTTGCCTTGGACAATAGGGGAACAAGTTACGGAGGGTTGCGCCGCTCTGACGCTAATTCTCAATAGCTGCGACAAGACCCTGGCTGTTTATCCCTTTGATTTCCAACTAGCCTTCACTTATCAGATTAAAGGCAATTCTTTGGAAATTTTTCAGCGATATACCAATCTGTCTGACGAACCCATGCCGTTTTCTAGTGGTTTGCATCCCTACTTTTTGGCGACGGACAAATCTAAGCTCCGCTTTGAGATTCCGGGGATGCAGTATAGAGATCAGAACACCCATGAAAAGGGTTACTTCACTGGGGTTTTTGATCCGACGCTGGATGAAATTGATGTTTCCTTTGACGAACTCACTGGTCTTGCTGCTACTGTTACTGACGCGGCGAGCGGCTTGCGGCTCACCCTGAGTTACAACTCCAGCTATGGGAAGTTGGTTTTCTGGATGGTGAAGGGCAAGGATTTTTACTGTTTGGAACCTTGGACTGCTCCTCGAAATGCCCTCAACACTGGCGAACACTTGATTTATTTGCAGCCGGGAGCGACTTGCGAGATGCTAGTTCGCATGACTGCAAATTTTATTTAAAAAACACTTGCTATTTCAAATGAGGGGTGCTACTATTAGAAATTGTGTGCGGTAACAATGTTTTCGCGGGTCGCTAGCTCAGCGGTAGAGCATTCGGCTTTTAACCGATTGGTCTCGGGTTCAAATCCCGGGCGACCCATAAAAATTTGTGAGTTAAGAATTTTGAGTTTTGAGCTGAATGCTCGGAACTCAAAATTTTGTTTTTTGAACTTTTTAGTAAATCTGGAAAGATAGTGCGCGATCGGTGGCAAATTGTCTTAATATTATCGTAAGAATTGAGCTTGTCCAAAATTCACTGCCCAAAAATCACAAATAATTAGGAGGAATATCTATGGCGCTTGTACCTATGCGATTGCTGCTCGACCACGCGGCTGAAAATGGTTACGGCCTACCGGCTTACAACGTCAACAACATGGAGCAAATCCAAGCGATCATGCGCGCTGCTGACGAAACCAACAGCCCTGTGATTCTGCAAGCTTCTCGCGGCGCTCGCTCCTACGCTGGCGAAAATTTCCTGCGCCACTTGATTTTGGCAGCAGTTGAAACCTATCCTCACATTCCCATTTCCATGCACCAAGACCACGGCAATGCCCCCGGCACTTGCTATTCTGCCATGCGCCAAGGTTTCACCAGCGTCATGATGGACGGTTCTCTGGAAGCGGATGCTAAGACTCCCGCTAGCTACGAGTACAATGTTCAAGTTACTCGCGATGTGGTGAATGTTGCTCATTCGATCGGCGTTAGCGTTGAAGGCGAACTGGGTTGCTTGGGTTCTCTGGAAACAGGGATGGGCGAAGCAGAAGACGGCCACGGCTTTGAAGGTGCGCTTTCTCACGATCAGTTGCTGACAGATCCTGAACAAGCTGTGGATTTCGTTGAGCAAACCGGCGTTGATGCTCTAGCAGTTGCGATCGGCACTTCTCACGGCGCTTACAAGTTCACTCGCAAGCCGACTGGCGAAATTTTGGCAATCAGCCGCATTGAAGAAATTCACCGCCGCTTGCCGAATACTCACTTGGTAATGCACGGTTCTTCTTCTGTGCCCCAAGAATTGCTGGAAATCATCAACAGCAACGGCGGCAAAATCCGCGAAACCTACGGCGTACCTGTGGAAGAAATCCAAAAGGGTATCAAGTGCGGCGTTCGCAAGATCAATATCGATACTGACAACCGTTTGGCGATTACCGCTGCGGTGCGCGAAGCTTTGTTTGCCAAGCCCGATGAGTTTGACCCCCGCCACTTCTTGAAGCCGTCGATCAAGTATATGCAGAAGGTTTGTAGCGATCGTTACAACTCTTTCGGTTGCGCGGGTCACGGTACAAAGATTAAGCAAGTGTCTTTGGACGATTTTGCAGCTAAGTATGCTAAGGGCGAATTGAGCTCTTCTGCTAAGAAGACTGTGGCTGTTTAAGAATTTTAGGTTTTAGATTTTAGATTTGTCTGAAGTCTAAAGTTAGGATTGCCGGGTAGCTTTGAAGTTGCCCGGTTTTTGTTTTTGGACACAAACCCATAGAAGTGATATTGAAAACTGCGATCGCTATAGCAGTAGCCCTACTTTTGCTTACAATGAAGCTAATGTTTGTGGGAAATTCAACCGTTTGAATCAAAGGTGAACGAATGGCAAAGGTTATTGCAGTTACAGAAGCTATTAAAAGCCAAGAGGAGGCTGAATCAAGGTTGAATTTGAGCCGAACTGAGGATGAGGCTTTTTTTACAGAGTGGCAAGCCCAATTGCCAAGTCTCAGCGATTCTGAACAGACTGCTTTGGATACGCTACGACGTAGATTGCTATATCATAGAGCCGATGGAGAATTGTTAGAAGGGGCAGTGACTTTGCTGGTGGCATCACCTTTGTTAGAACTGGCGGGATTCTACGATCCACCTTTCAGGATGAAGGCTGAAGCTGCGATTGAAATTGCGATCGATCATGGGGAAGAAACCCTGCGCGGACGAATTGATATCTTGATTTTGCAGAATCAGCTTTGGGTAATAGTTTTGGAGTGTAAGAAGACTACGATTTCGACGCGATCGGCATTACCCCAAGCATTAGCGTACATAATGGCAAATCCTGATTTGGATAAACCGAGATTTGGTATGTTGACGAATGGCGATGATGTGTTGTTTGTGAAACTCAGGGCTCAACCTACACCCGAATACGGGTTATCGCGGGCATTTTCCATTTATACTGTGCAAAGTGAATTGCGATCGGCTTTTCAAGTCTTGAAGCATTTAGGGCAAGGCATCACTGCCGTCTAAGTTACGGTGAAGGTATTGCCTCAGTAGAGGTGAAATCGTGTAAAAATTTGCTTGTTGTTCAATCAAGCAGCGACGCGATAGAGATTGCAGGGCATTTAGCAAATCTGAAGCCGGAATTATGTCATTTTCTAGCAATTTTGCCCGGTTGATTGGCTGGCTTTCTTTCGCTAATAAGGAGATTACTTGTTTTTCTAGTTCCGATAGGCGATCGAACTGCTGCTGTAAAACATCTTTCAAATCTTCTGGCAACAATATGGTATCATTTGGTAATAACTCTGTCAGGCCTCCACCCAAGTCTTGAATCAGATTCGCCACGCTTTTTAACCATAGGGGGTTGCCTTGGTAATGATGAATGAGTGCTTCACTGTTGTCGCTTTCTTCTAACCCATAATCTCTGAGAATTTCCCGTGCGGTGGCGATGTCTAAACCTTTGAGTTGTAAGGTACGAATAGAAGTATTTTGGCTTTTAATTTGAGTCACTTCTCTCGGTTGTTCCCAACCGATTAACATCAAGCAGCTTTGATGGGATAATTTTTCTATTTGTTTGAATAAGGTGCGATATTCTTCGGATTCTGGTTTATATTTTCCTGCCAATTCGCCACTACAGAAAAGGTTGTGAACATCATCTAAGACGATTAAACAGCGATGGTTTTGTAAATACTTAATCAGCGGTAAGCGTTTTTGGTCTGTTGGGGGTAAATCTTCTTTTTCGGAATGGAAAAAAAGCTGTATTAGGTTAGATTGACATTTTTCTAGGGTGGGGAATTCGTCTAGTGTGTACCAAACTGCGTACTCAAACTCGTGTTTGATTTGTTGTACGAGTTGTACTGCTAGGGATGTTTTGCCGATGCCGCTGATGCCGGTGAGGGTTATGAGGCGACAGCGTTGTTGTAGAATCCAGGTGGTGAGGGTTTGGAGTTCGGGAGTGCGATCGAAGAAATCGCCCAACTCCGGCATTTCGCTTAAATCTTGATGTAGAGTTTTGGTTTGTTGTGGGTTAGATTTTTCGTCATTATGTGAGTTTGATATATCTGGCGGGTGTCTAGGTTCTCCACACAGGTTAAAGATACCAATTCCTACAACAACATCTTTTGCAAAGTTTGAAACATTAGAGACTTGAAACCTGTGAATTGCCGCTCGAAAATTTTTTTTATTGACATCTTCTCCCAACTCTTCTGAAAGTATCTGCCATAATTGCGAAGCCGCATTCCTAACACGACTTTCAGAACAGTCAAAGTCTTTGGCTACGTGCTTGTATGTATCGTGTTGTAGAGTTGCTTTTAGTACCGCTTCTTGTAAATCGTCAAGGTGTTGACCCGTTTTCTCGAAGACTATGCGATCGGCGAGGTGTAACATTTCTTTCAGATTCATCGGGTCAAGAGGATGGGATTTTTTAGGTATCATATCACATTTTTAGATATTTTAGTATATTTTTAGATATTTTAGTACACAAGTAGATTTAAGTAGTCAAACAAAATTAATTACACAAACAACTAATATGATATAATAAAAAATATCAAGTTGTGTTCAAAGAGGTTTTATATGTTTTTACTTCGAGATATCAATCCACTTTCCTTGAAATTGCTAAACCGAATTTATCGCGAAAGCAGAC
>NZ_JAUBPR010000246.1:0-2851 GCF_036700845.1 Microcoleus sp. S13_C5 | reverse complement strand
GCAGCCAGCGCCCGGACGGCTCCGGCTGAAGCCGGAGCACCTTTGTTAAGAAAGATGTGAGTAAGGCATAGCCTTAACAAGGGGGGGACAAGAGCATTCAAAGCCCCTCTTAAAAAGGGGTGAAATGGATTTCAAAGTCCCCCTTTTTAAGGGGGATTTAGGGGGATCTAGACTTAGCGTAAAACCCAGATTTATCAAGGGTTTCAGTCTTAAGTTGACACTAATCGGAACTCCGCCCCTACTAATTAATGACTGCCTGTTCCCGCCGCCCGTTTAAATGCCTCATCCAGCACTTCCGAAAGCGTCGGGTGAGTGTGAACTCGAAATGCTAAATTGTTAACAGAATCGCGCTGGGCGATCGCATTTGCCGCCTCCTGAATCAAATCCGAAGCGTGCAAACCGAAAATGTGAACTCCCAACAATTCCCCAGTATCTTTCCGGTAAATCACCTTAGCCATACCGTCAGTTTCACCCTCGGCAATAGCTTTAGAATTTCCCTTAAAATAAGTCTTGACAGAAGCTACCTCAAACCCTTCAGCTTTCCCTAACTCTTTGGCCGCAGGTTCCGTCATCCCCACATAGCTAATTTCCGGGTGAGTAAAAGCCGCCGCCGGGATGCTCAAATAGTCAACTTCGCGGGGCCGGCCGCAAATATTTTCCACCGCAGCAATTCCCTGAGCAGACGCAGAATGCGCTAACATCATCTTGCCATTAACATCGCCGATCGCCCACAAATTTTGCACCGGTTCTCCCGCCGCCAAAACCTGCATCTTATCGTTAACTGGGATATAACCGCGCATCGTTTCTACCCCAACAGTTTCTAACCCCAAATTCTTGCTCACCGGAACCCGGCCAGTTGCTACCAAACAAGCATCAACTTCCAAAACTTCCACAACTTCCTTAGTTTTGAAATCAGCTAATTCAATAATTACCGGCGAACCAGGAATAATCTTCTTAGCCAACAACCCAACTTTTGTTTCAATATCGCGGGGTGCAATTAACACTCGTTCTGCCAACTTAGCAATATCCGGGTCAAAAGTCGGCATCAACTGGTCTAAAGCTTCAATCATCGTAATTTCGCAGCCGAGGGCCGTGTAAATATCCGAAAACTCCAAACCGATATAGCCACTGCCAATAATTGCAATCCACTTCGGGAGGGATTCCAACCTGACAGCATCGTCGCTGGTAAATACTGTTTTGCCGTCAATTTCTATCCCTGGGGGGACGAAAGGAATTGAACCGGGGGCGAGAATAATATCCTTGGCGGTAATAGTTTTCTCGCCTTTATCGGTTTCTACGGTAATTTTTTGAGCACTGGCAATTTTGCCCCAACCTTGGATGACATCCACGTTCAAACGTTTGAGGCTGTTGGTCAAGTCGCCGCGAAGTTTGCTAACAATAGTGTTAGCGTGATTTGCGATCGAAGAGCGATCGAAATCCACACTGCCCAATTGAATTCCCAAAGTCTTCAGGTGGTGGGCATTCCGCAAATCTCGCACTCGCCCGGAAGCCGCCAAGAGCGCCTTAGAGGGAATGCAGCCGCGGTTGACGCAAGTCCCCCCCATGTCCCCTGCTTCGATAATTGCCACTTTCAGCCCGCAGCTAACCGCGTGTATGGCCGCCCCGTGTCCGCCCACGCCAGCGCCGATAATTGCTAAATCGTAATCAAATCCCTGAGTCACCTTAAAATCTCCTAATGCCTTTGAAATCTTAGGACTCAAGCAAAAAACACCGTCTCTGGGTCCTTTCGAGGTGGCGCGCTGCCATCGCAACCCTTGAACAGCGGTAATAGTTGCATAAGTCCTGTCTCCTTATTCTCGACTAGACTAGGGTTAATTAGACAACGAAAGAGCCGTAACTGAGATTTTTTCAGGGTCAAGGATTTTGAGCTGGGTCTGCACCAAGTCTCAAATCACTCAGTAGGCGGGTGTACAGTTAAATATAGTTTGAAGGCTGACCATGCCCGCAGCAGGTTTTATATGAGGCAGCAAGTTCAGCCACAGGCATTCCCATCGCCCGGTTAAATTCTGTTTTTCTGCTTGTTTTAGTCGGTTTTCATGTCTAATATCTGCACGCGCCGGGGCGGACAGACTTTGTTGGCAAATTTTAGACCCTATGGAGTGGCTTATGACGGATGACGACGACCAGAAAGATTTACGCCGGGCCTCGGCTCAATCATTTTTTGAGTCCCTGGATGAATTGTTCGATTCTATAGAATCGAACAGCACTCAAGCTGCACAACCTAAATCTCCACAGCCTCCGGCTAAGTCTTCGAGTCAATCTTCGAGTTTGCCGAAGAAGACTAGACCTGCGAAAATTAATTTGTCGGATTTTGAAGATGCGATCGCCGATTTGGAACAGTTTATCCAAAGCAAACACCAGAAACGCCCGGAATCCAATCAATAGTGCGATGACACATTTTCAAGTAATGACTGTTGACTGTTGACTGTTGACGGTTGACAAGCGAAAAACTTTACACCTAATTTTCAGCTCCCAGATTAATCTGTGGAGTCAATTTTTCAATCTAAAATCTAAAATCTAAAATCGACTGGCTGTTGACTGTTGAAATCGCCCAAAAACGGAGACTTGCTTGAAGACAAAAGTCGCGCCTATCACAAAATTTTAGACCAAAGTTCGTCCTCCCAGATTAACCTGTGGAGTCAATTCTAAAATCTAAAATCTAAAATCTAAAATCGACTGGCTGTTAACGCTGCTTTCGACTTAAGCTGCTGATGTCACCGCCTACAATATATTCATATTTCCTTGAGGATTGCTTTACAACCCACATTCCGCAGATGTGGGTGGAATTTTTTTATCAGTTGTGAAAAGTGGGAACCCCAAAGTTTTTCCG
>NZ_JAUBPR010000081.1:0-31053 GCF_036700845.1 Microcoleus sp. S13_C5 | reverse complement strand
AAGGCAGCCAGCGCCCGGACGGCTCCGGCTGAAGCCGGAGCACCTTTGTTAAGAAAGATGTGAGTAAGGCATAGCTTAATAAGGGGGACTTTGAGAAGAATATTGTCTCTCTAAATCCCGTTAATTAAGAGGGACTTTGAGAAGAATCTTGTCCCCCTAAATCCCATTAATTAAGAGGGACTTTAAGAAAAATCTTGTCCCCCCCTTATTAAGGGGGGCTAGGGGGGATCGAGACTTTGAGACAAACAAAAGAGACTTAAGCAACGCCCCAAAATATCGCAATTAAACTGCGACAGGTTCCGCCACGGGCTCAGCCACAGGTGCTGCTACAACAGGATAAATGCTGACTTTCTTGCGAGTTTTGCCTTTTCTTTCAAAAGTCACCACACCGTCAATCATGGCAAACAGAGTATCATCTCTGCCGATACCAACATTATTACCAGGGTGAACTTTAGTGCCGCGTTGACGGATCAAAATGTTGCCAGCTTTGACAACTTGACCGCCGTATTTTTTGACACCCAGACGCTGAGAATTAGAATCGCGTCCGTTACGTGTACTGCCTGTACCTTTCTTGTGGGCCATAATATCCTCAACTGTATTTACTATTTTTTATTCTGAATCAGTTTCGGCGGTTTGGGGGGTTTCAACAACTGCTGCAGTTAAGTCTCTGGCGGCTAACACTGTACCGTTGACGCTAATCGAGTCAATCATAAAGCGAGTTGTTTCTTGACGGTGCCCTTTTTTCTTCCGAGTTTTCTTTTTCGGCTTCATCTTGTAGACGAGGACTTTGCGGCCCCGGAAATGCCGGAGAACCGTTCCTTCTACAGTGGCATTTTCTAGTAGAGGCTGGCCGATATGAACCTCGCCTTCGTGCTGGATCAGAAATACTTTGTCTATGGTGACTTTGGATTCAGCTTCGACGTGAAGCAGTTCGATGTCGTAGAAGCGGCCTGGTTCTACCCGAAATTGTTTGCCGCCGGTTTCAATGATTGCGTAAGTCATGGGATGGTGGTTGAAATTGCCGTACAGGTAGCTGATGAGTCATTGGTCATTGGTCGTTGTGGACTTTTGACTGCTGACTGCTCTCCAGCTTTTGGAATGTCTTAACCTGATCCGAGCCGGATTTAGACAGACAATCTACTATTATTGCGGATTGTTGTAGTTTTGTCAAGGTAAAAGAGAGTTAATCTTTTCTAATTATTAGTTTGAGAACAGATTTGTGGCGACGAACTACGGAATGCTTACAGAGTTCAATGTAGATTTTCTCAGATTCTCTCTTCTGAAATAGGGCAAGTAAAAATGGCAAATCGCATTTGGAAATTATTAAATACTGATATCAAAGAACTGTGTTCCGCCGAAGCAGCGGAGGGAATCGGAGAAGCAGGGAAAACAGCCGCAGAAGTGGCAAAAATGTTCAAAGAACAAGGGCTGGACAATAATAGCAACTTGCTGCTAGAGGTTCTGAACTCTCCCTTAGCTCAAGTTGTGGGAAGTGGATTGCCATTTATCGGGATTGCGGCAAAACTGCTGGCGTTTTTTATCGAAAAAGCTCAACAGCAGCCGACTTTAGCTGAGTGCATTTTCCTCGTCAGTCAGGCGGCTTATCTGGAAAGTTTTAAGGAGTTTCTTGAACAAGACGCAAGTTTGTTAAATCGCATCGGGCAAACTCCTGTTTCCGATAAAGTCCAGCAGTTACTTAAGAAATTGGCGGATTTGGAATTTAGCGATAAAGCAGCCACAAAAACGGTTATTTGCTTCGGCGATTCGATGTTAGCCACGGAATTTAACCTAGTGCTGTCACAGCGGCTGCAACAAGCGGGACTAAATGCCGATGAAGCTCAAATTTTGACAAAGAGAGTTGCTGCTAATACTCACCGCTATTTAATCGAAGCTTGGGCAGTTTCCGGCGATGCCATGAAACATCTGGGACAGCCTTCTATCAGCGAATGGCGCGAGGAACAGGAGAAATATCACAGCATTGACAAATACCTGCAAGAACAGATTGCCTCTCTACCCCTAGAACCTGTATTTGAAGAAAATTTTTCATTTAAGGATATCTACGTGCCTCTGGAGGCAAAGCCAATTGATGCAAATGGGAAGCCCATAAATGATGCACAAGCTTTGGATTTAGAAACTTGGGCAAAAGACTTGCTTGCAGATGAAAAGAAACAAAATCGGGTGATGTTTGTCGAAGCTGGGCCCGGACGCGGAAAAAGCGTTTTTTGTCGGATGTTTGCTGACTGGGTGCGGCAAAATTTGCATCCAGTTTGGACGCCCGTGTTAATTCGACTGAGAGATATTCCCAAATTGCAAAAGAGTTTTCGAGAGACGCTGAAAGAAGCAGTTAATGCTGGTTTTGCTAACGATGACGGATGGTTGACGGATCGAAACACGCGATATTTGTTTTTCTTGGATGGTTTTGATGAGTTGCTGATGGAAGGGAGAAGCAGCGGGGGTTTAGACCAATTTCTCAAGCAAGTAGGGCAATTTCAGCGGGACTGCGATCAGAATTCGGAAATGGGACACCGGGTTTTGATTACTGGGAGAACTTTAGCTTTGCAAGGGATTGAAAGGCAAATGGCGGACAACCTAGAGCGAGTCGAAATTCAGGTAATGGATGACAGACTACAGCAACAGTGGTTGAGAAAGTGGGAAGCCCAATTTGGGGCGGAAAAAACCGCAGGTTTTCAGCAATTTTTGCAAGATAAATGCTGTCCAGAAAATGTAAAATCAGAACTGTCGCGAGAGCCACTCTTGCTTTATCTGTTAGTGGCAATGCACCGAGACGAAACGTTGAAACTTGAAAATTTTCAAGGAACTAACAGCACTCAAGCAAAAATTTTAATTTACAACCAAGCTGTGAATTGGGTACTCACAGAACAGCGGTCTAAATTGCTCAATCGCAATTTGACAGAATTGGAAACAGAGGATTTGCGGCGCATCCTGACAGAAGCAGGGTTGTGCGTGGTGCAGTCGGGAGGGGAATGCGCTCCTGTAGCGATGATTGAGGAACGATTGAGAGAAGACAACTCGGTTAAAGCATTACTTGAAGAAGCACAAAAACGGATTGACGATAATCCTCTAAGAAATGCTTTGGCGGTTTTTTATCTTCAGCAAGGCAGTAAAGAAGGTTCTGTGGAGTTTGTACACAAGAGTTTTGGTGAATTTCTGTGTGCGGAACGGTTGAAAGAAAGTCTGGAAGAGTGGACGGAACCGGGAAAGAAAGGTAGAGGATTTAATACTCAAGACTCTCAGATGGACTGGGAAATTTATGATTTGTTGGGTTATGGGGCGCTGACGGAAGAAATTGTGGAATATTTGATGGGGTTGTTAACAACTCCGGCTGTTGCAGGGAAGGAAAGCCTGTTTCGCCCTGTGGAGTTATTCCAGCGTTTGGAATATTTTTATCTGCGGTGGTGCGAGGGGGAGTTTATTGATATGCTGCCGGAAAGCTTGCCTCAGAAGAAGATGCGTCTACTGCGAGAACAATTGAAAACTCAAGAATTGGGACAGCGACAAATAGATGTTTATGCTGGTTTGAATGTGATGATTTTGCTGTTGGAGTTGCATCGTTACGGTCAGGAGACACCTGAATTCAAAGACAAAATGGTGTTTTATCCTTGTGGGAAACCTAATGCTGAAGGTAAACTTCACGATGCAAAGCGGTTGTTGCGTCTTATGGGTTATAGCTGTTGTATTGGGTATTTTGGCTTTCTCACAACAGTTGGGAGATTTCTCAGTGGCGCAGACCTCAGCCGCGCAAACCTCAGTGGCGCAGACCTCCACGGCGCAAACCTCAGTGGCGCAGACCTCAGCGGCGCATTCCTCCACAGCTTATTCCTCATCCACGCAAACCTCAGCGGCGCAAACCTCAGCGACGCATACCTCTACGACGCAAACCTCAGCCGCGCAAACCTCAGCGGCGCCAACCTCAGCGGCGCCAACCTCAACGGCGCAAACCTCAGCCGCGCAAACCTCAGTGGCGCAAACCTCAGTGGCGCAAACCTCAGTGGCGCAAAGCTCGGCGACGAAAACCTCAGTGATCGCCCTCTTGGCGATGTCAAATGGAACGAAAATACAAACTGGGAGAATGTTCGAGGTTTGGATACAGCCCTTGATGTTCCAGAAGCGTTAAGGCGACAGCTAGGAATGCAGTAGAAACATTTTTCCAGGCTTGGCGTATCATTTTTATGAACAGGCTTTCCGGCCTGTTCCACAAAGAGTGAATTTTATTGTGGGGTGGCCGCCAGAGTCCGCGCCCGAAAGACCGATCGACATACGAAGGTCGATCGACCTTATTTTATCCAAAAGGTCGATCGAACGGGATTCAAGCCGTGGCAGAACATTTGCGCGATCGTAACAATTCCAAAGCTTGCTGTTTCACCCGACCTTCCATAACCTCTTTCTGCAAATTAATAAAAGCGTCAAAATCTTCTAAACCATACTTGGTCATCTGCAACTGCTGTCGCAACTGTTCTTCGGCCTCAACCGTTAAGTAACCTGTTGCCAAAGCTTTTCGGACAATTTTACTGATTAAAGTCATAGTAGCTTCACCCTGAATACACCTACGTTAAAACACTGAAGTTTTGTCACCCGACTAACTCAGCTTTTAGTTTGTTTCATAATTACCCTTAAAATAGGTTAAATCTACCTTAAGGTTTATGTAAATAAAGTTATTTTTGATACATCCCTGAAGCTTTAGCTATTTTAAATGTACAGTGCGATTAAGTTGAGCTATTTAGTTTTTGCCCT
The DNA here is from genome assembly GCF_036700845.1 of Microcoleus sp. S13_C5. Taxonomy (NCBI): domain Bacteria; kingdom Bacillati; phylum Cyanobacteriota; class Cyanophyceae; order Oscillatoriales; family Microcoleaceae; genus Microcoleus; species Microcoleus sp. S13_C5. The sequence continues at coordinate 26,301 of NZ_JAUBPR010000081.1, read as the reverse complement.
ACTCTATTATTCTTCAATTACGTTAAATCTACCTTAAGGCATAATTTAAACATAACGATTTGTAAGAGTGCAAATTGTATGGATTTTAAATGTAGAGTGCGCTTAAATCGGTATATTTAGTTTCTGTCTAACAACAGCCGCCATTCTCTGACAGCAAAAGGAGGAACCAGCAATTCTGTTTCTTTTAGATTTTTCACAGGCAAACTCAACAGCAAAGGTCGATTACTTTCCAATTGTGTAATTATTGATTTGAAATCGTATTCTCCGACATTAATTGGCAAACCCGACTCGTTCCAAATATCATTAGCATTGCCAATTTCGCGCTTGCCCGCAGCAACTTTCAGCGGAACAGGATGCTGCAATTCTGTTCCGGGGAATCCTACTAATCTCAGATTTAAAGACTTTACTACTCCCGACTTGACTCGCTTGTACAAAACAACTTGCCATGCTTTATCGTCTGTATCACGCAGGCTTTGTACGGATCGGAACATTACTGTCTCAGCAGTTTCTGGATATTTGTGAATCGACGCAAAAGCGGGCGGGCTAACCGCTAAGATTAGATACAAGCACAAGCTAATAATAGTTAAAGTTCTACGCCAACAATAATATTTTTTCAACTTGCAATACCTCCAATAATTTACACTTTTTTAGCTAAATAAAAAAAACAGGTTTGTATTGAGATTATTAAGGGATGAATAATAAAAGACAAGAAGCAGGCAGGTTTTGTATAAAGATTATTCATCGATGACCAAGTTACGCGCTAAACCTGCCCCTACATTATACCTCGGCTTGGTTTCCTAAAGTTAGGCGCTAAACCTAATCTTACAATGTACATAGTCTGGTTTATTTCCAATCGGTTTCAGCTTGGGATAGCACGTAAGCTGAAACATCGATAATTTGTTGTTCCGACAAACGATCTTTGTAAGCGGGCATAATACCTTTACCGTTGGTTACTAAGTTGGAAATGTTGGCGAGGGAATCCATGCCGTATTTTTTTAATGCTTTTTGTTTCAGGTTTTTGCCACGCCTGATAATGTTGCCGCCGTTGATGTGACAACCTGCACAGTTGGCGCTGAAGACTTCGGCTGCTGTAGGATTTGTCGCTGTATCTGCTAGGGCCATTGGCGAATTAGTGGCGATTTCTACAAAGGCCAGTGTCAGTATCAATAGAAAGGCGCTGAGAAATTTTTTTAAGTTATTTAGCGAAATCATTTATTTGCCATTTGAAAAATAGTGCATAATTTAATGATATCACTAAGTACGCATTTTTGGGGTTGACTCAGCGATTCATTCTTCCCAATCGAATGTCCGGGAAACTGCTTTTTTCCAAAAGCGATATTTTTGCTCGCGAAGTGCGATCGGCATTTTCGGTTCCCAAGTACAATCCACCGCCCAATTATCGCGCAATTCGGCTAGCTGACTCCAAAAACCCACCGCCAAACCGGCCGCATAAGCCGCACCGAGTGCAGTAGTTTCTGCTACCACAGGCCGCACCACAGGCACTCCCAAAACATCACTCTGAAACTGCATCAGCGTGTGATTTCCCACCATTCCTCCGTCTACTTTTAAAGACAAAAGCTGCACTGCAGAATCCTGATTCATAGCGTCCAATATTTCCCGCGTTTGCCACGCTGTCGCTTCCAATACTGCGCGGGCAATGTGTGCCTTAGTCACGTAGCGAGTTAAACCTGCAATTACTCCCCGGGCGCTATCTTTCCAATAGGGCGCGTAGAGTCCAGAAAATGCCGGGACAATGTAAACTCCGCCGCTATCTTCGACGGTATTTGCTAATGTTTCTACTTCCGCAGATGTGTTGATGATGCCCAAATTGTCCCGCAGCCACTGCACTAAAGCTCCGGCGAGGGCAATACTGCCTTCCAAAGCATACACAGCGGGCGATTCCCCCATCTTGTAGGCGACTGTTGTTAGTAACCCGTTTTTTGAAGGGACGATCGCCTCACCGGTATTTAGCAGCATAAAACAGCCCGTACCGTAAGTATTTTTCGCCTCCCCCGGACTGAAACAAGTTTGGCCGACGAGGGCGGCCTGCTGATCCCCCAAAGCAGCAGCAATTGGAACACCTGCAAGCAATCCTTTTGCAGTTCCAAAAACTTGACTCGAAGGGCGAATTTCAGGCAGCATCTGGCGGGGAATTGCCATTATTTCTAAAGTTTCGGCATCCCAATCGAGGGTTTGCAAATCCATTAGCATCGTGCGGCTGGCGTTGGTAACATCGGTAATGTGCGCGCCGCCAGTCAGGTGCCAAATCAAAAAAGTATCGACATTGCCAAAAATCGCATCCCCTTGATTTGCAGCTTCCCGCAATCCTGGAATATTGTCCAGCATCCACTTAATTTTCGGCCCGCTGAAATAAGTTGTCAGCGGCAAACCGCATCGTTCTCGAAATCGATCTTTGCCCTCAAATTCAGCTAATTGCTCGCAAATAAAGCGAGTGCGGGTATCTTGCCAAACAATCGCATTGCCGTAAGGCTTGCCAGTGTTTCGATCCCAAACAATTGTTGTTTCGCGCTGGTTGGTAATACCGAGTGCAGCAATATCTTTCGGGTCGATTTTGCCGATTTCGAGGGCATTTTTAATCACGCTTTGGGTGCGCTGCCAAATTTCCTCGGGATTGTGTTCCACCCATCCTGGTTGGGGATAGATTTGCTGGTGTTCTTGTTGGTTGCTGCAAATTATCTGTCCCCGGCGATCGAATATGATAAATCTGGTGCTGGTGGTTCCTTGGTCGATCGCTGCTACGTATTTTTTTGCCAATTGTCTAAAACCTTTTTAGTAATGAGCTATTTAACGTATATGATACTATGTAAAACACAAGCTAATCTCAAAAACTTTAGTTTAGGGAACTCCACAAGTTGAAACTGGCAGATTTGCTGAGGCTCGATCGCACAATTAAGGTTATTGGCTTTGACGACGCTCCGTTTTCTCGGACAAGCGGCAGTCTGGTGTCGATCGCAGGCATAGTCTGCGGGGGAACTCGATTTGAAGGAATGGTCTGGGGACAAGTTTTCCCCGACGGATTAGATGCCACAGATGCTATTTCTGACCTACTCCTCGGAGGCAAATTTCTGCCGCAATTGCATCTCGTTTTGCTCGACGGAATTGCTTTCGGCGGCTTCAATATTATTGACCTTCCTGAGTTAGCATCGCGGCTGCAAATTCCTTGCGTTGCTGTCATGCGCCGCCAACCAGATTTAGATGCTGTTGAAAAAGCCCTCCGCCATTTACCCGACTCGGAATACCGTTTAGAATTGTTGCGCCGCGCCGGAAAAATTCACGCTTTTGAACCTTTCTTTTTTCAAGTTTGTGGCGAAAAACCAGAAGTAATAGCGAGGGTGCTTCAGCGTTTGACAGACACTGGTAAAGTTCCTGAAGCTTTGCGTTTGGCTCATCTGATTGGTGCGGCTGTAATTAATGGAGTTAGTGGCAGTTCTGCTTGAATTATTGTTAAGAACGGGCAAGATGCCCGTTCCACACAGACTAAACTTTATTGTGGGGTGGGCGGGAGATCCCGTTAAGAACGGGCAAGATGCCCGTTCCACAAAGAGGAAATTTTATTGTGGGGTGGGCATCCTGCCCGCCCATGAAAGGTTTATTGACAATGGTGCAATATCTCAGTTTGTACTCGCTTACTTACACAATCTCGCCGTCTAATTCACCGAATTCGATTTTAGTTCCCAACGCCAAAGTCAGGGTAGTTTCAGGTTCTACCATTTTTATATCGCCTTGAATGTCTGTAACCCACCAAGCGCGATCGCACAAATTCGTCAATCCTAACGAAAGCTCGTCTCTCGATCGAGAAGTGACTATAGCTACAAGACCGTTAGATGCTGCGGCTGTTAAACTCGGTATGTCAGAGGTGAATAGTTGATTTCCCGCACTCAGAGGAATAACTCGACTGCCTAATTTCAGGGAAAATTGGCTGCTGGTAAAAGAATTTACTGCGGGCTGAGCTGATATAAAGGTAGGTGGAATATTTGTTAGTGTTGGGGCTGGTAAGTCAGAGTTTCCTACTGTAATTGTACAGTTGCCGATTTTCTTTTGGTCGCCCGATCGCAAATAACTCACGGCCCCGCTATCAACATTCTCGCAAACAATTTGACCTGCTTCCAATTGAAACCGCATAGCCAAGGGCGAAACATTAGGAATGCAGATAATAGACAAATTTTCATCACTGCCAAAAGTTATCGGTTCCGATCCCAGAGTGAGAGTGCGATTTGCTCCGGTATCGTAACTAATTACCAGCCAAGCTTTGTTGAACAAAGTTTCAGCTACAACCAACATAATGCCAATCCAAAAACCGATCGCAGCACACCCAGCTAAACGGCCTGCACATTGAGCTAAAGGGTCAGCATTACCCGATAAATTATAAGCAAACAGAATAAACAAACAGCCGCCCAACACACCCCCAACACCGCCGCCTCCCAGGCCGCGAAGCGCCCCCAAATTAGGAATCCGCTGTGCAAGTCCAAGTCCTAACAAACTGCCCGCTATTCCCCAGCAAATTACTCGCAATAATTCGTTGTTTCCGTCGCCAATCCCGCTGTAAATACCTTCGGCGATCGCCCCAGAAATCGCTCCTGCTATTAAACCAAACAATCCGCCATTTTTTAAAGCCTGTTTAATTTGAGGCTTACCTTTGATATAGTAATAATAGCCGAACATGATAGCCGTAGCAATACCACCGCCTACCAATCCAAACCAGCGAGCTGTGGACAATACACTATCAGAAAAAGATGCCGAACCAGTGAGTCGCTGCATGAAAGGTTCGGTGATTAGATTGCCGACGAAACCGCCGACAGCACCGCTAATCCCAAACTGCAAAGCTTTTTTAAGGGCTGATAGATTTCTTTTCACGGCGCACCAGATTAAAAGTGAGAGTCAAATCTAGCTACAAGCTCGAAAGTCATGATTTCCGATGATCTTATATCTGGCATCGCGATCGAGAACAGGCTTTCGGGCCTGTTCCACAAACACAAAGAGTGAGTTTTCTTGCGGGGAGTAGGGGTTGGGCCCCAGAGCCCGCCCGCCCAAGACTTATTGAGAATGGTGCAAGATGTGAGACGATCGCACCTCTCCCCGCCTGTCTCCCGCCTGTCTCCCCCCATCTCCCGCCTGTCTCGCTTCCCTCTAAGAGAAAAGTCTTTGAGGGTTGCGCCGTCGCCCGTCACAATTCCCGCTCAATGCTCGATCGCCTGTAACCATTGCTGCAAGATAATTTTAGCTATTTTTTAACTGTGAAATTTTAACTTACAAGACCCCAGCGGGTGTCCAAAAATGAAAAGGAATATTACAAACTATTACAGTAACACTCAGAATGTGAACATAATGCCTCAAAATACTTGCGAGAGGTAGTTGTGTCAGAGGAGCAATATCCTTACTCACTGCCGGACAGTCACTCGATCGCCACTAAGTGGCCTGCTGCAATCTCGATCGTAGATTAAAGATCGCATCAGTCATTTGTGGTATTGTAAGCGACAGGCTTAGTGCGAGCACTCACAACCGCACCGGCGTGAAGAACCAGCGCCGTTAAGCACCGAAGGCAGTCACCCGCCAACAACTTCAACAGTTGCTGACTGTGGAAAGTCCAGCCTTCCCCGTCAAAGCTCCTGCCTGAGCAGGAAAGATACGGGACGCAAGCGCCCGCCTTCGCTAGCTCAGCGCAGAGCAGTTCATATAGCAAAATATCCAGCGGGTACACACAAGATGAGTATCGTCACCAAATCAATCGTCAACGCAGACGCCGAAGCTCGCTACCTGAGCCCAGGTGAATTAGATCGGATCAAAAGCTTCGTCACCTCTGGTGAACGCCGCGTCCGCATCGCCCAAATTTTGAGCGAATCCCGCGAACGCATCGTCAAGCAAGCAGGCGATCAACTTTTCCAAAAGCGCCCTGATATTGTTTCTCCCGGCGGCAACGCTTACGGCGAAGAAATGACAGCAACTTGCTTGCGCGACATGGATTACTACCTGCGTTTGATCACCTACGGAATCGTAGCTGGCGACATTACTCCGATCGAAGAAATCGGTATTGTCGGCGTCCGCGAAATGTACAAATCTCTCGGCACCCCGATTGAAGCCGTCGCCGAAGGCGTTCGCGCTATGAAAAATGCAGCAAGTTCGCTGCTGTCTGGAGAAGATGCTTCCGAAGCTTCCTCTTACTTCGACTACGTTATCGGTGCGATGCAGTAAGGAATTTCGATTTTAGGTTTTCGATTTTAGATTGAAAAATTGGGGGTTGCCGGCAACAAGTTAAAAGCTATTGCAAATAACCAGCCACTTAAAAATCTTAAATCCCAAATCCCAAATTCCAAATTCTAGCTCCAAAATTGGACTGACTCAGCCACTTTCTAGGAAACAAGACAACCATGCAAGACGCAATTACCGCCGTTATCAATTCCTCTGACGTTCAAGGTAAGTACCTCGACATCAGCGCTCTAGACAAGCTCAAGAACTACTTTGCTTCTGGCGAACTGCGCGTCCGCGCCGCTACCGCCATCAGCGCTAATGCAGCCACAATCGTCAAAGAAGCAGTTGCTAAGTCTCTGTTGTACTCTGATGTAACTCGTCCCGGCGGCAATATGTACACCACTCGTCGTTATGCAGCTTGCATCCGCGACTTGGACTACTACCTCCGCTACGCCACCTACGCTATGCTAGCTGGCGACCCTTCCATCCTCGATGAGCGCGTGCTCAACGGTTTGAAAGAAACCTACAACTCCTTGGGCGTGCCCATCGGTTCTACCGTACAAGCAATCCAAGCAATGAAAGAAGTCACCGCCGGTTTGGTCGGTTCTGACGCTGGTAAAGAAATGGGCGTCTATTTCGACTACATCTGCTCTGGCTTGAGCTAAGACTCAGGAAGAAGGAAGAAGGAAGAAGGAAGAAGAAGGAAGAAAGAAAAATATTTGTTTCTTACCTCTTTTAACTTTTAACTTTGGACTTGTTACCTTTGGCTTTGAAAAGAGGTCAGGGAAGTTGAGAGTGATTGCTAGACCGTCAAAGGCTTGTCGAGAAAGCCCGACGAGTTTTAACGAGCTAGTTTTGACTCCTAACTCCCTGCCTTCAATCTTTAAAAAATCCATCTAATAATCTGTAAACCTACTCAGGAGTTAGTTTCCCATGAGAATGTTTAAGGTGACTGCTTGCGTCCCAAGTCAAACCCGCATCCGCACTCAGCGCGAATTGCAAAATACCTATTTTACTAAGCTCGTTCCTTACGACAACTGGTTCCGGGAACAGCAAAGAATTATGAAAATGGGCGGCAGAATTATTAAAGTGCAACTGGCTACCGGTAAGCCCGGTGCTAATACCGGTCTACTTTAAGAGCCGAAGCTGGATTAGTAGAGGGGTAAGAGGTCGCTATGACCTCTTTTTTGTTGTTATAGCAGAAGTCAGATGCTCCCACCGTTGTTAATTTAATCATTGACAAATATTTCAATAAGCAGAAAGTATAACTGCGATTATCGCTAACAAAACAGCAAGCATTTGTGGTAATGTAATAGCCTCTTTCAAGAATAAAGACGATAATAATATAGTAATCAGCGGGTAGATAGACGTAACACTCACTACATTGGCAACTTCACCTTTGCCAAGGGCTATAAAAAATACTAATGAGGCCACCGTGCCACAAACCCCAACTAACATCGCAAACAACATTCCCCTAACATCTCCCTCAAAACTAAAATTATTAGTTTTGATAATAATAAATAGAGTAGTTAAAATAGCGCCAATTGCTTCATAAACAAAAGCAGTTTTGTAGTCAATATACTTAGTCGCTAAATTACCAAAAAATCCCCACAAACCATATAATAGCGAACAGATTAATGCGTAAATTAACCAATCTGGTACTTTAGCCATCTTTGTTAGAGTTTATTGAGAGCATTCTAAAATCCTATGGCTAATGACATTCGACGCTTGATTCCCTTTTTTGACCCCAGCGCGTCTCAATGGGCCGCTGAGGCCCGGTGGCTGAGGTGGCTGACTTTTCTCTGGCTGTTTGTCGGGCTGACAGCATTGTTTTCGGCTTCCTATCCCATTGCAAATTCAGAATTTGGAGACGGCCTTTATTATTTTAAACGACAGCTAATCGCAGTCGCGATCGGGCTGGCCGGTTTTAACTTGATGGTGTACTCCCCCCTGCGCTACCTGCTGAAAACAGCTCAGTGGGGCGTTTTATTGCTGCTAGGATTGCTCTGGTTGACCTTAGTTCCGGGAGTGGGAACCACAATCAACGGGGCGACTCGCTGGATATCTCTGGGCCCGGTTCCGATTATTCAACCTTCTGAGTTGATCAAGCCGTTTTTCATTCTCCAAAGCGCCCGCATTTTCGGCAACTGGTCCCGGTTGACGAATAAAGTTCGCTTAACTTGGCTGTTAATTTTCGGTGCGATGCTTTTGGGAATTTTGTTGCAGCCAAATTTAAGTACCACGGCTTTGTGCGGGATGACTTTGTGGTTGGTGGCTTTGGCGGCGGGCTTGCCTTACTTGCAGTTGGGCGCAACGGCTATGGGGGGAATGCTTTTGGCGGTTTTAAGTATTAGTTTTAGGGAATATCAGCGCCGCCGGATTATGTCTTTCCTCAATCCTTGGGCTGATCCGATGCAAGACGGTTATCAGTTGATTCAAAGTCTGCTGGCTGTGGGTTCTGGGGGCATTTGGGGTGTGGGCTTGGGGATGTCGCAGCAAAAGTTATTTTATCTGCCGATTCAGTACAGCGATTTTATTTTTGCTGTGTTTGCTGAGGAGTTTGGTTTGGTGGGATGTTTCTCACTGTTGCTGATGTTGGCGGCTTACTCTACTGTGGCTTTGAGGGTAGCGATGAAGGCTCGAAATAGTGAGAGTCAGTTGGTGGCAATTGGGGCGATGGTGGTGATGGTGGGACAGTCGCTGCTGAATATTGGGGTGGCGACGGGGGTTTTGCCGACTACGGGTTTGCCACTGCCGTTTTTTAGTTACGGGGGTTCTTCGATGTTGGCGAGTTTGTTGTTGTCGGGGTTGCTGATTCGGGTGGCGAGGGAGAGTTCTGAGGCTGATGTGGTGTCTTTAAACGGCCTCCGTGGAAAGCCAGGAAAGCCGAAGTTGCGATCGAACAACGGCAATACACAAACAGAATAATTTGTCAATAGCAAACTAACCCGGTTTTTGGCAAAAATCGGGTTAGTTTATTACTTAAAAACTACTGGCAGAATACCAATTTATAGGAACCGGTATTGTAGGGAAGAACACTGATTTTGAGAAAAAAAGAAGTCAGCGCTCTTAAGGCAATTCGAGATTTATATCGTCACAGATGAAAGTCGATCGACTATTTCCGCCCGTCACCCTTATTTGGCGGTTCTTCTTGTTGTTCTTGAGGTTTAGCTGTGATGTCAGCTAATTCTTTTTTGTCTGGTTGCGGTGTTTCTTGAGTTGAGTTAGCCATTGAGTTTAGTCCTAAATAGATGCACCGCTTAATGATATCTTTTCCGGCTACAAATGTATTGCTGTAGATAGGGCGAGGAAAATCAAGACAGACAATTCTGATGCAATTCGATTTGGGCTTTAATATTAGACAGCATTATGTAGATGCAAATGGCTGTCGCTTGCTATACTGCTGGAAGGTTGCAGCCAAACAAATCGGAGGCGGACGCAAAAACACCTTTGTTAAGAATTAAATGCCGAGATGGTCATCTCGACCGATTAACCCTTGCTGCTGCAATTTTCCCAGCATTCGCGTTACTGTTACCAGAAAGAATTGGTTTAAAGCCGGAACCATGATCGGGAGAAATTAAAAGAAGACTATTCATTACTCCAATCCTCTTCCTTCCAGGTAGATGTTGCTATCTTGCGGTCAACAGTCAACAGTCAACTGAACCGCGTCGTGCAAATCGCATTAGCAAGATCTTGATGTGTCAAGCGGATGCTCAAACCAGAGGCCTGTCAAAAGTTATGAAACTGCAAAAAATTGGATTGTCCGCACTGATCTCAATCTTAGCTGCGCTGACTGTAGGTGAGTTTCGATTGAGCCCTAACTCTCAATTTAAAATCATCAATTCTCAGGCCTTGGCTCAAACTCAAGCTCAGCGGGAAGCCGAAGCAGACCCACTGTTCGACCAAGGGCTTGAGCAGTCTCAGATTAGTCAATTTCAAGCCCGTTTACAGTCTTGGCAACAGGCCCTAATAATTTATCGACACATTAAAGACCGCCAAGGCGAGGGGGCGGCTCTGGAAAATCTGGGAAATGCTTACCTTTCCGTCGGCGACTACGCCAAAGCGATCGAGTACCAACAGCAGTCGTTGGCGATCGTGCGAGAAATTAAAGACCGCCAAAGCGAGGCAAGAGCTCTGGTAGATCTGGGAGTTACTTACCATTCCGCCGGCGACTACGCCAAAGCGATTGAGTACGAACAGCAGTCGTTGGCGATCGCGCGAGAAATTAAAGACCGCCAAAGCGAGGTAAGAGCTCTGGTAAGTCTGGGACTTCTTACTTACCATGACCTCGGCAACTACGCCAAAGAGATCGAGTACACTCAGCAGTTGTTGGCGATCGCGCGCGAAATAAAAGACCGCCAAAGCGAGGGGGCGGCTCTGGGAAATCTGGGAATTGCTTACCGTAGCCTCGGCAACTACGCCAAAGAGATCGAGTACACTCAGCAGTTGTTGGCGATCGCCCGAGAAATTAAAGACCGCCAAATCGAGGGGGGGGCTCTGGCAAGTCTGGGAATGGCTTACCTTTACCTCGGCGACTACGCCAAAGCGATCGAGTACACTCAGCAGTTGTTGGCGATCGCCCGAGAAATAAAAGACCGCAAAAGTGAAGGGTGGGCTCTCGGAATTCTGGGAATTGCTTACCGTAGCCTCGACGACTATGCCAAAGCCATCGAGTACACTCAGCAGTGGTTGGCGCTCGCGCGCGAAATTAAAGACCCCCAAAGCGAAGGAAATGCTCTGAGAAGTCTGGGAATGGCTTACGATAGCCTGGGCGACTACGCCAAAGCCATCGAGTACACTCAGCAGTCGTTGGCGAGCGCGCGCGAAATTAAAGACCCCCAAAGCGAGCTGTTAGCTCTGGTAAATCTGGGAATTGCTTACAATTCCCTAGGTGACTACGCCAAAGCCATCGAGTACGCTCAGCAGTCGTTGGTGATCGCCCGAGAAATTAAAAACCGCACCTATGAAGGGCAGGCTCTCGGAATTCTGGGAATGGCTTACGATAACCTCGGCGACTACGCCAAAGCTATAAAGTACGCTCAGCAGTCGTTGGCGATCGCGCGAGAAATTAAAGACCGCGACTGGGAGGGAATGGCTCTGTCAAGTCTGGGACGTGCTTACAGTTCACTGGGCGACTACGCCAAAGCCATCGAGTACGCTCAGCAGTCGTTGGCGATCGCCCGAGAAATTAAAAGCCCCGACATGGAATGGAGAGCTCTGAAAAATCTAGGAGGTTATCTCATGGGCTCTGGCAATTTCCCAGCAGCAGAGAAAACCCTACTTGATAGTATTAAAATTTCCGAATCTCTCCGTGCTGGATTAGACGATGCCAGTAAAGTGTCAATCTTTGAAACTCAAACTTACCCCTACCTCATTTTACAAAGATTTTTCATTGGTCAGAAAAAGACTAACGATGCTTTAGAAATTGCCGAACGGGGTAGAGCCCGAGCTTTTGTGGAGTTATTGGCATCTCGCCTTGCCCCATCTGCCTCTGTCACAACTACTATCAACCCACCCAATATTCAGCAAATTCAACAAATCGCTAAAGAGCAAAACGCTACCCTTGTCGAGTATTCAATTGTGTATGAAGCCGTTTATATTTGGGTTATAAAGCCGACTGGGGAAATTACCTTTCGCTCAATTGGTCCCACATTTTTTGGCATCAATCTACGCGAAGCCACCGAACAGACAAGAGTATCTGCTGCTCTGGGTACGAGGGGATTAAACAAGCAAGATACCGCCTTAGCTGAGATGGTTCGCGGCACTCGCGAGGAGCTGGCTGGATTAGCGGGGGACATTGCCAATAAACAAACAGCTAATCCCCCTGCTTCTACCACTGCTAATTCTCGGATAATTTACCCCAAATTACAGCAAAGCTATCAACTATTAATTCAACCCATTGCTGATCTTTTACCAACTGACCCTAATGCTCCTATCATTTTCATTCCCCATCAATCCCTGTTTTTAATTCCCTTTGTCGCCTTACAAGATCCTACAGGTCAGTATCTAATTGAAAAACATACCATCCTTACCGCTCCCAGCATTCAAATTTTGCAGCTAACTCATCAATTACGGCAAAAAGTCCGACAACTTTCTCTCCAAAACAACCTCGTCGTCGGCAATCCAACCATGCCCAAAATTGGCACCCCGCCGCACCAATTACCTCCCTTACCAGGCAGTGAACAGGAAGCAATTACAATTGCTAAGATTCTAAATACTAGACCGATTACAGGCGCTCAAGCCACTAAAGCATCGATTGTTCAACAGATGCTAAAAGCTCGGATTATTCATCTAGCAACCCACGGATTACTCAATGAATTGAAGAGGCGAGATTTACCGGGAGCGATTGCCCTTGCTCCATCAGGAAATGATGATGGATTGCTGACTTCGAGCGAAATATTAGATTTGAAATTAAATGCTGAATTAGTGGTATTGAGTGCTTGCAATACTGGCAGAGGAAACATCACAGGCGATGGCGTGCTTGGGTTATCTCGTGCTTTAATTAGTGCTGGAGTTCCTAGTATAATCGTTTCTCTGTGGTTAGTTCCCGATGAGCCGACAGCGGAATTAATGGCAGAATTCTATCGCCAGTTACAGAAAAACCCGAATAAAGCTCAAGCTTTGCGGCAAGCAATGCTGATGACAATGAAGATGCACCCAACTCCGCAAGATTGGGCGGCGTTTACGCTGATTGGCGAAGCAGAATAAGATTTTTTTCGGCGCTTGCTACACTGCTTGAGGGTTACAGCCAAACAAATCCGACGTGGACGCAAAAACACCTTTGTTAAGAATTAAATGCCGATCGCCATCTCGACTGATTAACCCTTGCTGCTGCAATTTTCCCAGCATTCGCGTTACTGTTACCCGCGTCGTGCAAATCGCATTAGCAATATCTTGATGTGTCAAGCGGATATTCAAACGAGTTCCCTCAACCACAGGCTGACCGAATTCCTGTTGCAATAATAGCAGTAGCTGATACAAACGGTCATCTACTCGCCGCTGTCCGGCGATCGCTAAAATTGCTTCCATTTGCCGCAGCCTCCGTACCATTTGAGGCAGCAACTCGTGAGCCAATTGAGGAGAAGCTTCGATTTCCACCATAGAATACCACATCAAATAAATATCTGATGTCGCCGTAGCTCGGTAAGTCTGCAAGCTTGTCAACCACAAACCGAAGCACATCGAAGGCCCAACCCAACCCAAAAGTCCTTCTTCCCCGGTTGGATAAAGCGTACTCAGTTGTGCTAGACCTTGACACACTCGCCAAAGGCCTTGCGACATCATAGGAATGGTTTCGCCCTTGGCATAAAAATGCAAGTTTCGACTCGCTCCTGTGTTATGCTGGATTTCCGCTAAAAGTGCTTTGGATGTTGGTGGCATATCCCTTATTTCCAGCTAAAAAACATTGGTCTGAGACCTACGCCTCTGACTCTAACCGGCCAAGGTAAAGGTTTGGTAATCGTCTGGTTAGCGCCAAGATAAGCTTTAGTCATTAGTCATTAGTTTAGGACTTATGCACCGGTAGCCAGAAACCGGGTTTTTTAGATTAAATACACGGGATTAAAAGCCTCTAGCTCGGTTAAAAAACCTGGTTTATTTCTTCGGAGTGCGTTCAGGACTATAGTTATTAGTTATTAGTGGTTATTTGTTAGTTGTTATAAAATGACTGAGAAGAGGGTGGATTGTGGAAAATAAATGCACTCGTTATTTCTGGCATCTTAAATAAATATTTAAGTGGAAGAATGAATCCGAATATTTGTTAATAAATAGTTGGTTAATCAAGGTTTTCTAGAAAACAGAGGCGAGTTCTGAAGTTCGATCGCACTCCCAGGCCCGCCGAGTCAACTGCTGCTATCTTCTGCCACAACCTTCAAGAACTTCTAAAATAGTTTAAGAAGGTATCAAAAGACAAAGTAAGGTTTTTCATGGCCGATCAATTAATTCGCGCTACAGCCGCAGAGGGCGGAATTCGCGCTGTAGCCGTCATTTCCACCCGCCTCACCGAAGAAGCAAGACAGCGGCACAAGCTTTCCTACGTGGCTACAGCGGCCCTCGGGCGCACGATGTCGGCAGGGCTGTTACTCGCCTCCAGCATGAAGCGGCCCGAATCGAGAGTCAACATTCGCATCAAAGGAGATGGGCCGCTGGGCGGGCTTCTGATTGATGCGGGACTGGATGGAACAGTTCGAGGTTATGTGGACAATCCCGAAGTGGAATTGCCACCCAATGCTAAAGGCAAACTCGATGTCGGCGGGGCAATAGGTGACGGTTATTTGTACGTGGTGCGGGACGTTGGATACGGCTTCCCTTACTCAAGTACGGTAGAATTGGTTTCCGGCGAAATTGGCGACGATCTGAGTCACTATTTGGCAACCTCGGAGCAGACGCCTTCGGCTCTGGTTTTGGGGGTGTTTGTGGGGGCGGGCGGGGTAGAAGCCTCTGGGGGTGTGCTGTTGCAGGTTCTGCCGAAGGCCGCAACCGACGAAAAATTGGTGCAAACTTTAGAATCTAGAGTTGCTGAATTGTCGGGCTTTACGCCGCTGCTGCGATCGGGCAAAACGCTGCACCAGATTCTCGAAGAGTTACTGGGAGATATGGGCCTGGAAATTTTCCCGGAAACTCAGATGGTGCGCTTTCACTGCGGCTGTTCGTTCGATCGAGTTTTGGGAGCTTTGAAAATGTTGGGCGAAGCCGAACTCCTAGACATGATTGAAAAAGATGGGGGGGCTGAGGCTACGTGCCATTTCTGCAACGAGGTTTACAAAGCTAATAGCGACCAACTTGCGGAACTGATCGGCGATTTGCGATCAAACTCCGGTTCTTGAGACGATAATGTGTAATTGGCTCTATTGAGTGCGAGTTAGGGATGACGGCCTTGACCAATTGCCAATTACGCATTATCAATTACCTAATCACAAAATTTTGATTGTGGCGGTTTGGCGATCAGCTCTTGCAGTCTGGGGCCGACGGGAGTATGTAAAAGTGATGAATACATTTTATAGAGCAGTTGATACCAGCGCTCGCAGTTTTTAAATAACTAACGCTGGCTGGTTGCTGTTTGTGGTGAGGATATGAGTCAAGATCGCAAAATACCAGGCCGTTGGTCTGCATCAGAATCCTTGGAGTCAACAAAGGATACTTCGTCGCTGGTGCGCTTACCAGCAAGGAAAAACCGGGCTGAACGACTTAAAGAGCTCCGAGAGTTGGTTACTTCGGGAAAACTGCCAGGAGGGCATCTGGAACTACCACCGAATTTGTCTGGGGAAAACTCGCAGCCGCCGGGGGAACACAATCCGTTTTGGCGGAACTGGTCGAATAAGTGGCAGTTTTGGCTGGCACTGAGTTTGATGCTATCGATGGGTATGGGGTTTGTGGCAATTGCGTCTTTACTTAACCTGACCTCGCAGTCAAATTGCTCAAAGATTTTTTGGCCGACGGCTTCTGCTAACGATCGCTTTTTTTGTGCTCAAGAAGCAGCAAGCAAGCGGACGGCGGATGATTTGCTCAGGGCGATCGAATTAGTGAATGCTTTGCCAAAAGACCATCCGCTGCGGCCGAGAATTAACACTCAAATCGATCGGTGGTCGGAGGATATTCTCAGGCTGGGAAATGCTACTTTCCAAGAAGGAAAGCTGGAGGAGGCGATTGCGATAGCGAACAAGGTTCCTAAAGACGTTCCCGCTTACCCGAGGGTGGAAAAGCAGATTGAAAAGTGGCAGTCGATATGGAGCGATGCAGAGAAAATTTACCGCACGGCTGAAGACCACTTGCGTCAAGAAGATTGGGCGCAGGCTTTCCGCCAAGCTACTATGCTTTTGGATTTGGGAAATACTTTCTGGGAATCGGCTAAGTACGAGGAATTGACTAAGCTAATTCAGACGACTCGGGCTGAGGGCAATAAGTTGGTAAAAGCCCGGAATACAGCCTCGGAGGGAGGTCTCGAAAATCTGGTGACGGGCATTAAGCTGGCTCAGGGAATTGGTCAAAACAGTTATTTGTATCAAGCTGCCAATAAGACGATCGCGGAATTTAGCAAGAAAATTTTGGAGATCGCCCAAAAACGGTTGCAGGCAGGGGATTGGCAGGAGGCGATCGCGATCGCTAACAAGATTCCAGAGTCGGCAAATTTAAGGGAACAAGTACAGGATTTTAATGAGTTGGCGAATGCTACTTCTCAGGCTTTGACTGGCTCTGTTGAGGGTTTCTCCAAGGCGATCGAGATTGCTCAAAAGTTGAAGTCCGGCCGCCCTTTATACAAACAAGCTCAAGATTTAGTCGGCCGCTGGCAACAAGAAATGGCTGATGTGAAAGTTTTAGATTTGGCAAGCAGGCTGGCGGCACCGGGAGGGGTAAATGATTTGAGGGCTGCGATCGCGCAATTGCAAACAGTGCCGGAATCAAATCCCCGCGCTTCGGAAGCTCGCAGTCAAATTAGCACCTTGAGCCGTCAAATCGAGCTGCTGGAAGACAGTCCGTATTTGCAAAGAGCGAACGATTTGGCAAGTACGGGCGATCCGAATGCTCTGGAAGCGGCCGTTGCTCAAGCTTCTCGGATCGCTAGAGGTAGGGCGCTTTACGTCGAAGCTCAAACCAAAATTCAAGCTTGGATCGAGAGGAGACAGCGGCTTGTTGACCAGCCGTTTTTGGATAGAGCTCAGCAGCTAGCGGCCAGCGGCAATTTGGCGGGGGCAATTGAGATGGCCCGCCGGATTAGATCGGGACGGGTGCTTTATGAGGAAGCTCGATCGAACATTCGGACTTGGGAGGCTCAATCTCAGGGCGAGCAAGGTTTGCAGAACGCCCGTCAGGCCGCCCGAGCCGGGACTGCGGAGGCTCTGCAAACGGCAATTGGGCTGGCTCTTCAGGTGCCGGAGTCGAGTTCGCTCCGGTGGCAAGCAAGTGAGGCGATTGATGAGTGGAGTCAGCGGATTTTGGCGCTTGGTGTGGAACAGTCGTCCTCGGATATAGCTGGGGCGATCGCGACTTTGAAAAAAATTCCCTCGGGTACTCGGGCTTTTGAGCAAGCTCGATCGCAAATCGAAGTTTGGGAGGAGTCGCTGAAGCCTTCGGAGGCTGAATCTCCCCCTCCCGATCCCCCGGAAACTGAGCCTCCGAGCAGACCTCGGAGTCGGTAAATTTGAGGGTGAGAAGGTGCTAACTAATATCTTTAGTTATCTGTATTAGGGAACCAAACATGAAAACGCCGAAGCAAGTTCTCCAAGACTGGGTTTCTGCTTATAACGCTCGTGACCCTCACGCCCTGATCGAGCTTTATCACGACAATGCAGAGAACCATCAAGTTGCCTTTGGCGATCCTCTAAACGGGCGTGAGGCATTGCTTGAGAGTTTTGTTACCTTCTTCCAAGCTTTTCCCGACAATTACACGCACGTTGAGAATCTGTTTGAGGATGGCGAGTGGGCGATCGTCGAGTGGACTGGTGGCGGCACCTTTCTAGGTGAGTTTGGTGGCAACCTACCAACTGGCAAAAGTTTTACGCTGCAAGGCTGTGGCTTCTTTCATGTTGTTGATGGCAAAATCCATTTTCAACGCGGTTACATAGACAAGCACACTTGGTTCAGGCAGCTTGGGTTACCGATTTCATAAGCTTCCAGTTGTGCCACTGTAAAATTATTTCGCATCAAGTCTTTGCTCACTAAAACCTGCGTTGCAGGTAGATACTACCGAAAAAAGGCGCTTTTTCCCGATGCTTGCAATCCCATTAAAATGACTAATTCCAGAGCCTAAACATCCGCCGGATTGAGGTGCATCATTGCCCAAGTGGTATAAGTGCCGATCGGACTCCAAAGTATGTAAGGCAGCAATAACAGGGCGGCCGGCTCGGAAAATTGCAACACACTTAAAGCTAGTATTACGCTTAAAATAGCGCCCGTTCCGCCGATTATTGTGCCGACTTTTAGGCTCCTAACTTTGCACATAACCGAGGTGTAAGACATAGTTACTATTTCTAAAAGCAAGTACAAACCCATTCTCAGCCACGTCTCCTCAGTTCCCGGTTCTTTTTCCCAAACAATCACTGCTGACCAAGCTGCACAAATAAAAATTACTGTCCAAATTAGGGGAATTGCTCTTTCAAATACTAGCCATCTCGGACGCTGCAAGCGGTTGAACCATTGGATGTCGGTGCGGGGGATTAAGTTAGCTGCTAGTGCTACTATCAAGGCGACGCCTCCAATTACCATCCAGGATTTAATCATTTTTTGACCTTGGGCTAGGTTGACAGGTTCAATTCAGCAGATATTATCTCTAATTTTGGCGATCGCGCCATCTGTCCCCAGTTATATTAGGTTGGGTTGCGTCGCGAAACCCAATATCAGTTGAAAAGTAATTTAGACTTCTGGGAAACCTCAATTTATTTTCTTCTATTCCGTTGCATAATATAAAAAATGTGACTCTTGCTCCCTCCCCTTGACAAGGAGAGGGTTCGAGTCTGCTTTCCAGTAAAATTGACCAGTAAATTGAACAAAAAGTCTCTTAGTCTTTCAAAAAAATCGGCGACTAGCCGAGGCGGTGATGCTGTTCTAATTCTAAACTAGAGTCATCCTCTTTTTTGGGAACCAGAAGCGTATTTTCGCTGCTCGGTTGCAACACGGCTTTAATCACTTGGAGAAAACGGTTAGGCTTTTTAGTTTGACCGTTGAGAGTGCGGCGGTCTTTCACTTTTTGAGAAAGGTGCCGCATCACAGATAAATCGAGTTCATCTATGAAATGGTCGGCTATACGTTCTCCCATTAAATCAATAGCTTCAGCATACTGATCTGTCAGCGTTTCTATGGCATCGTATGCTTCGTCAGCAACTTGACTTGCTACTGTTTTATTTTGGTCGCCCGGCGTCTGGGAATGGCTGCGGCGCCGGTCTAAAAGACTTTGGTAATCCGCAATGCTCATTCCCAAATTGTAGAGATGGTGGTGAGCATGATCCATCAAATCTACTTCACTGGGATAGAAGAAACCACGAGTGCTGTTGATGCCGTGCAGTTTTGCCCAACGCCGCAGATTTGTCTCATCTTGCAGTTGGTATCTCTCCAACATTTGAGCTGTGTTCAGCTCTACTTCTGGCGTAACTTTGAAATCGCTCATCGGTAAATCCTCGCTGGTGAGTAAATAAATAAAATTGAAACTTAGAATCAGTGATTGGCGTACAGTCTGAAAATGATGATCAATCCTGTGACGGCATTGAGGGAAGTCTTGCGGGCATTTGCTAGCCGTCGATCGTGCGATCGTGCGATCGAGTCAGAGGATTTCAGGGTAGGGTACTTTTGGGCTTTGTCTCGATCGCATCCGGGAGCAAGCACACTGGGTTAATAATATAGCTGATTTAGTGTTTTAACAATCGTTAAAAATAGTAAAGTTTGATTTTTGGGGTTGAATTATTAGTAATGTTGAGCTATAATATTGTCAATAACCGTGCAATTAGTAATTTTAGTAGTTGCAAACGAGATTCTTAGTATGCCTGTATACGATTATTTGTGTCCCGAAAACAACCAGCAGTTAGAAGTTTGGCACAGCATGAACCTGAAAGTTTCGACTTGGGGCCAACTGTGCGAGTTGGCTAAGTGCGAACCCGGGGAGACTCCCGCAGATGCTCCGGTACGCAGACTGCTGAGCGCTCCGAGGTTGATGAAGCCGACATCCGACACCGATTATAAAAATTCGGGTTTCAGCAAGTACGTGAAGCGGGATGAAGGGGTTTATGAAAATGTCACGGCTAAGGATGGTGAAAGCCGTATTGTCAATCGAGATGGTAAGCCGATTAAAGACTGAGAATCCACAATAATCAAGTTTTCAGTTGAGTGAATTACAGATATTGGGTAGGGACACGGCACTGCCGTGTCCTATATTTCATCCGATTGAATGCTATATTATTCAGATTGTATTAGGCTCCTGCAGACGGAAACAAAACGCCCCACCGGACATAATATTATTTGCCAAACCAATCTTGCATTTTTTGTTTGGCTTGTGCTTTAGTATCCGTATTAATGTATACTGAAACAGTAGCTATTGCCACCAGCAATACTCCCAAATCGTCTGTAAATCCGATGCCGACTAATATATCGGGAATGGCATCGACAGGAGATATAAAATACGTCAAAGCTCCAACTACAACTGCTTTTGCCCAAGCAGGCACGTTTGGGTTGTGAGCCGTATAGTAGAGAATCAAAGCTTTTTCAACTACTTCTCTTCCTGCGGTTAAAGCAAAATTTTTAATTTTAACCCAAAAACTTTCATCTGAATAGTGAATTTGCGGGTTGCTGAGGTTTGTTGTGGTTCCTTTTCGATCCATCAAATCGAGAGGGATGCCTTTCAGGGGGCGACAACGAGGCTAAAGTCCTTCCCCTATAAGCTTTATGGTTTTCAATCCCTTCTGATAAAATGGGTTTTTATTGGGAACTAAACTCAGCATGGACTCTACCCACTCCAGACAACAGTCAACAGCAATTAGCCAATTAGAGCCATACAAACCAATCCAAAAGTTGCTAGGTCTTTTCCTAGTTCTACCTGTTTCTTGAAGCCGACAAACATATTTCTCTTGCCCCTGAAGCTTAGTTCTTTTTCCTTGTAACCACGCAGAAGTCATGGAATCGGCGATTAAAATTATTAAAGCAATCAATTTATCCGGCGATGCTTGACAACCCTCCAGGCTATATCCTCCAGTTTTACAGTCTTTAAACATTGCTTCGATACCGTAACGTTTGCTATAAACTTCGAGCGCACTTTGCACATCTGGCAAATTAGTTAACAGATACCAAGGTTCATCTTCTTGTTCGCCTCGATATTTACGTTTCCAAGAAGCGACCAAGTTAAATCGAGAACAACCTTTCTTTTTAGTAAAGCCTACCTTCGGATAAAATAGATGGATTCCCGGTTTAACTGGAATGCTATCTAGTGCTTGAAAAGGTTGTCTTTTTTCAAGGGAAAGTCGTACTGCATTTCTGACGCAAGACAAAACTTAAATGCTGGCGGTGTAACCGCGCCAGCTCTATGCTATGAAATTCGCGCTCTCCAATAATGATTAATTTATATCTTTTCAAGAGCCGAATTACTGGGCGCAATACTTGTTGCTGTTCGGCGAGATTTGAAGCCCCTTGTTTATCTCACAGTGTCCAGAATAGGGGAAATGCCCTTTTTTGAACGATTGCACTTACCATTAAAACATTATACTCTTTCCACTGGTTTCTATCCAATGCAATGATTAATTGACTCCCTGGTTTGAGCTGACGGGATCTCACTTCTTTGACGTTCGGGAACCACAGCACCAATATGCTGAGTGCTTTAATCTGTAAAAATCGTTGTATGTGACGGCGGCGACTACTTTGTAAGATCGGTAATTGTAGTGTGGCAGCTAATCGTTCTATTCTAACTTGTTTTTGAGACTGTAACAACCATACCAGCATTTGCAGGGTAAGTAATTGTGCAGGAGTCCGGTATTTTTCAAGTATCGAGGGATAGAATAAGGGCAACATATTATTGGTTTGGGTCTTGTGGTATTAGCAGGACCCTTCTTTTTTATCACAACTGGGTACTTTTTCGCTCTTGAGACTATTTTGTCAATAAGCAGAATTTTTTGAGGCGGGTCGATCGCGCGACAACATTTGCCTGTAAAGGTTGGGGGGCGCTTGTCGCCCCCTGAAGCAACAGGGTTGAAAATATGGCAACCAGAATTCCGAACCTGCAAATAACTAAAGTAGTTGACGGCGACAGCATCAAAATTTCTCTCAACGGCAAAACCGAGTCTCTGCGACTGATTTGCGTCGATACAGAAGAAAGTCATTCGGGAGGCTCTAAACCTGTAACGGCAGCGGGGAAAGCAGCTTCAGAAGTGGCTAAAAAATACTTCACCACAGCAGATGGTGGACTTGCTCAAATTGACATAGAATTTGATACAGACGATTCGGTTGAAGTGGCTCTACAAAAACACCGCGATAACTACGGGCGTCTCCTCTGTTACGTACATAAAGACGCAGAAAATTACAATCTTAAATTGATTGAAGAAGGCTGGAGTCCCTACTTCGTCACATACGGGCGCTCCAGATTGTATCACCGACAAATGACTGAGGCAGAATCGGCAGCAAAAGCTTACAATCTGGTAATTTGGAATCCGATTACAAATGCCAAAATTCCCTCTCGCAACTATGCTAATTTACTGCCTTGGTGGTGGATGCGCGCCTCAATTGTTGAAGAATTTCGCTTGTCGAAACCAACGGGAGGAACGTTTTCCTTGAGGTTGGATTATCCAAAAATATTGGCAGCTACCGAGACAGCTAAATCTATTACTATTTTCTGCGATTTGCAGGCTGGGATTAATAAATGGATAGGCAATAAGGCTCTGATTTATGCTGGTTCAGTTTATCATAAATTAGACTTGTGGATACCGGATGCTGAGACTGAGACGATGGCACCTTTAAAGCGGCTGATTGACAAGCGTTATGGTGGTCACGGACGTGGCTACGTTTATATTAGCGGGAAGGTAGAACAGTACAAAGGGAAGCCTCAAATTGTTTTGAGGGATATCAAACAACTTTCTGATTTTCCCCAATAATATTTAAACCACACTTTATTTCATCCATCTTTTTTACTGGTTCTAATATTATTTGGAAGTACGATCACACAAATAAATAGAGGATGATGCTAGGAAGTTATCACCCTCTATTCATCTATAATATTTTATTTATCAAGAGATGCAGAAACATTTATTGCTGCATTGAAGGAGTATCAAAAAATCGACATCCTAATGGATTTCTGCGTGCAGATTGATTTTGAGGAGTTGTTATAGGAGGACTAGAGTTAGGATGTGTGCTATCCAATTCTGAGACAGTAAAAGATTTAGAAATGTTAGGGTTTTTCCAGAGAGGGCTGGCAGAAGTGTTAGCAAGATTGGGTGACTCGGTAATTGTAATCTCCTGTGTTGCATTTACATTTGTCTGCGATTTGACAGGGGTTTGTGCCTGACACGGATAGGCAGTCATAGCAGAAATTACAGCAAAGCTGAGAAACCCAAAATAGCCCGTTGATTTAATCATATTTATCTAAACCTAAACTTAAAGAACTATTAGTAATGCTCCTGATAATAGATTAAGTTAGGAAAACTTATGTTTCAAGCGTGTTTATGCGTATTTTTTTAAACTTAATAATTAAGTATTTGTATGTAGGAAAAAAAGATAAAAACGGGGAAATTACTACTGAATATAAAGTTTCAGTAAAGATAGCGGGTTTTTACTGAGAAAAAATCTTAGGAAATCCCGCTGGGGTTTTAATCACTGTCTGCTGACGGAAGAACGCCTTTCTCGCTTAACAGGCAGGATGCCTGTTCCACAAAATTAAATTTTCTTGTGGGCCGTACCTCGGGGCCGAGTTAACCAAAATTGTTTGCAATTCGCGATCTACTAAACCCGGTCCCACAGGATTAAACTCTTAAAAGGAGAATGAAGTTCTCAATACACCAACTGAGATCGGGTCGCTATCGGGAGTGTGACCGGGTTGAAAAATCCAGATCAATCCAGGGGTGACGCTGATATTATCATTCACCTGCCAACGGTAGAATACCTCTACATGAGTAGTCGTTCCGGGTTGCCCGCCCGATCGCCCTAAACCCGTATCTAAAAAATCAGGAACGTTATTGCCTGTAGGTAAATTGCTGCTGACAATTTTAGGCGGTTGCCCGAGATAAATTCCTCCTAAATTTCCGGCTTTAAACAAATCTGGGAAATTTACAAAAACCATATAATTTGTAGTTGCTACCGTCCCAGATTTACCCGGAATGCGAGAATTAGTATAACCAGCCCAACCTCCCAGAGAAACTCGCGATGAAAGGCGCCAATTTAAACTTGCTCCCACTGCATTGGTTTGCAAAGAAGCGGACTTATTTGTGTTAGGATTGATGGCAGTTAATTGGCTATCGCCCGCCAAACTAATCAGATTACCGTCGGGCGAATAATCGTTAACATAATAGATAGTAAAATCAACTGGATCTGCGGGTGTCAGAGTGAGTTGTACACCCAATGTATTGTGTCCTCTAGGCCCGTTAGAACTGACAAAAAATCCAGAAATGTTAGTTGAATAAACTGCTTGCAAACTGGCTCGCTTCGCAAATTGCCAGTCAATGCCGATGCCGCCTAAACCCAAACCAGTGTTCAAAATAGGGTTTCTTTGGGCGAAGCCAGAAAGGGGGCCCGAAGCTGCACTTTCTGCCCGATTCGGCCCTCGAAAAGCGGTAATCATGTTAACTCCTGCTGTTCCTGCAAACACTGCCAATTTGTCGCCGACCAGAAAGCGGTAGTTGAGGTCGCTGACAGTTAATCCAGAAGTTTCGGCTACATTATAAGCAAGGTTTACGTCTTCGGTTAATTGTGGTGAATTGCTTCCGTTCTGGTTATAAAAACCGATTAATAAGTTACTGCGAGGGCTAAATTGAGTGGTTAAGTAGAATTGATTTAGGTTAATGATGTTGACATTTGTACCGGGGTCTTTGGTATCTCTTTTGCCGTCTCTGGGAGCCCGATCCGCGCGGTTGGGCGTGCGCCCTTGTATTCCAAAAATTGTGAATCCCGACAGCTTAGTTGTGGTCGAAAATTGATTGGCTTCTAGTTCGCTAGTTCTAGCTTCTAGCACATCCACTCTGCCTCGCATTGTGGCAATTTCGGTGGCAAATTCTTCTTGCAATCTTTGCAGTTTTATTAAGTCGTCTCGCTTAGCTATATTTTCAGTTGATTTGACGATCGACTCGCGGATTGTATCTAAACAAGCATTGACTCCGGCTGCAAATTCATAGCGCGTTATAGCGCGGTTTCCGCGATAGGTTCCGTCGGGGTATCCAGCTATGCAGCCGTATTTCTCTACCAAGGATTGGAGTGCTTGAAATGCCCAGTCTGTGGGCTGTACGTCGCTGAGTTGGGAAACTGATGTAACTTGTTCTAATGAGTTTTCAGCCTGGTAAACTAATGATGGATTTTCTAATTTATTTTCTTCAACTAATGGGGGTATTGGGGCGGGCTGCGTTTCGCTGGCTTCGGATACGTGAGTTTCTATCTCACTCGCCATATGTACGGGCGGCTCCGAGGTAAGGTTTATCGGTGCATTTACATCTAAATTGTCAGATTTTTCTAGTAATTGCCGATCGGGATTACGATCAAAATTCTCCGGAAGATTATTTGTCGGTGCGGGTAATTGATACCATTCATTAACTGGATCTTCCGAATTTGCACTATTGGCTGTTGTTTCAGAATCTGTCGTTTCTGCTAAGGCGGGAATGCTGAATAAGGCCTGCAATCCAAATCCTAGTATTAAGCTGCTAAGGATTTTCCAAATTGGTCGATCGCACTTGTGATTTTTCATGATATTTATACTTGGTGAGTGTATCCTCAAAAAAGTGAGAAAAAGCGCGATTCCCTACGAGATAGCTACGCTGCACGCACTATTCGAGATGAAGGGCGATCGTAAATTCCATTCCTTCTCCCAAAACCGACGAACAAGTCAAACTGCCACCCTCGCTTTCTTCCACTATGTGACGGCTGATTGACAATCCGGTTCCCGTTTTTTTTCTACAGATTTTGTAGTGAATGAAGAGTCAAAAGTCGGCGATATTATTTCCTCCGACCTCCCTCTACCCTTGTCTTTAATTTTATCAAAATATCTCGCTCTCTATCGATAATTAAGTAGTAATAGTTATCATGTTGGCTGCGGGTGTGAGGGCTACCAAAATACACCCTTATTTACCTTGTTGTCAAGCATTCATTGCATTTTTAGTAAAACTTATAAATAGATACTTCTGTTTTCCGATAGATAGTATTTAATCAAACTACTATTTCCATTTTCTTAATTTTTTGAATTACCGGACGGTTATTATTGACTTTCCAACAACGATTCCGCCAAATCATCAAAGTGCTATCAATTTCTTGCCATATCGGCTAATACTTTATAGTCGCTGTATGCAGGTAAAAAGTGCGGAGCGAGTGATTGCTCAATATCGTTTGGAGAGAAATACAATCAATTGTTTTAGCTCAATACTCCGGACAGTTTTTAAAGAGGGATGCGATGCCTTCGGCAAGCAACGCTTACGCAATACAGCAGAGAAGTGA
>NZ_JAUBPR010000080.1:4048-31136 GCF_036700845.1 Microcoleus sp. S13_C5 | reverse complement strand
TTATACTGATGATCGGTAAAAAAGTCATGGTGGGGTTCATGAGTATTTATACTCATCGCAAAAGTGACACGCTCCCGCTCTTGCCCGCAGCGTTCGAGCGACAATTAAAAACAGATATCCTTGATGAATGAGTTGGAGTTTCTCGACTCGTCTTCGTTGTTCAAGGGTTGCTCGGTTGACGGCGAAACTCTTGTTTGAGGAGCTGTTTGATGAGTGGAAACCACAACAGCTTGGCTGTGAGTTGAGGTAAGTCTAAAAACCGTTGCAGATTTCTCACTCGACTTTCATACTTTATCGGTTGGGGAAACTTGTTGGCTAAAGTAGATAACCTGACATCTCGATAGCTTTGTAACATTAACACTAACAATTGTAGCGTTAGATACTGGCGAGGATTTAGATGCGTCTCGAAAACTTTTTGGTATAATTGAGGGAACATATATTTTGTGTGGGGGTCGCAGCGACCCCAATTTTTTTTGGTGACGCTTGGCTCAAACCCTTATTCTACCTGATTTGCAGCCCCCTTGTCACCCCTTGAGATTAATTAGACTTAGAGCTAATTTGTCAAGTCCCAAAAGTTATAAATTTAATTTAGGTCACAGTGTGTAGTTTTTGATACTGATAGCAGTTTCTAAAAGGAATGCAACTTTAGACAAGTTCCAACCCCTGATAATCATCATTAGTCCGACTTCTAAAATCTAAAATCTAAAATCTAAAATTGTATGAGGTTCAGGGACGATCGCCCTTAACAGTCTCTCCTCAAATACTAAGTTCACAACTAGGTGCTTCATTATTAATACTAAGCTTTAATCACAATTAACCTAATTTGTCATACTCCAAAAGTTATAGATTTAATTTAAGTCAAAGTTTTTAGCTTTTGATCACAGGTGCAGGGACGATCGCCCCTCACACTATTTCCTCACATATCAAGTTCAGCAACGAGATGCTTCATTAGAAAAATATGGGGTCGGCCTAAATGCTTCTAACACTCCTCTATTGCCCGCCGTGCAAGGATTTTTGGGTTCTTGGATATGGACTCGTCGCCCGCTTCCCACTATCGACGACTAGATACCAATTGCACCCGGCCGGCATCCATTTCATCCATTAATAACTCTAAAGCCTCATAATCAATATCCGAGATGTACCCCAAACGGGTGAGCTCGTAGTTGATTTCGTTTTCAATGTCAGGCGTCAACTGCTTAATGTAGAGGGCTTTTTCTACAAGTTGACGAATAGCATGAGTTGCTTGCATAGTAAGTCGGAGAACTCCGTACAGTTTAATTTTCCTCTGAACTGTCGAGCAAACAGGTGATCTAGATCAGAACTAACAAGTGATTTAAATTACATTGTTCCGTTTCATCTAACAGCTAGGGCAAAGTCGATCGCAATTTTTAGAGTTACCAAGACTTGCGCCTGCTGGTCTTAATAAAAAATAGTATAGTAGCTTACGTTTCCTGCCCAAATCTTACGCAAAATTTCATAAAAAAGAGTCAATAAATAAAGATTCAGTAAAACTACTGACAACAACTGGTCATTTGGCCTCAGATTAAGTTAGGCTCAGAGTAATCAAGTAGGTTTAGGCTTACATCCGTCCAGCGCAGTAGTTGAAAATACGTAGCAATCATAGGTTTGACATATGCAGACACTTCTTGCCCATAAACCAATTACGGTGATTCGACCCCTAGACTACCTGAATGCAGCCACCTGCGGAGAATTCGGACGGCAACTAACGACAGCAATTGCAGCCCCCGGGGTTGTAGGGGTACTCGTAGATTTGGCCGAAGTAACATTTATTGACAGTGCCGGTTTGATGGCATTGGTTTCAGGCCTCAAGCAGGCGAAAAAAATGGGGCGCAGGTTTAGTCTTTGCTCGGTATCCCCTGGGATGAAGATGATTCTGGAACTCAGCCAACTCGATCGAGTTTTTGAAATATTTGAAAATGTCGATAGCTTTGATGCCCAAAACTCCTGCGTAAACCAGCACTGGTAGAGGTTACTCCGGGGCGAAAACAAGCAATAAAACCAAGTAAATTCGGTTAAATGCCCGAAAAGACAGACGACTGTCGTTGGCGTGTTGGCAGATTTTAAGGTAGGCTGCTTAAGAGTCGCAAATATTTAGCGAGTCGAGCCGTGGCAGTAAAAGTCGAAGAATTACTTACAGCAGACATTAATCAGCCTGCTCGTTATCTGGGAAATGAATTGGGGGCTACGCACAAGCCTTGGGACGCGGCGTCTGTGCGCTGGGTTCTTACTTACCCAGAAGTGTATGAAGTTGGTGCTTCCAATCTGGGGCACATCATCCTTTACAACATTTTGAACGCAGCGCCGAGGCAGTTGTGCGATCGGGCTTATTTGCCCGCCGCCGACTTGGCAGCAAAACTGCGATCGACCAAAACTCCGCTGTTTGCCGTAGAATCGAGGCGATCGCTCACAGAATTTGATATTCTGGGCTTCAGCCTCAGCTACGAACTCGGAGCAACAAACATTCTGGAAATGCTGGATTTAGCTGGCATTCCCCTAACTTGGCAAGAAAGAGCGACCAATCCCCAAAACGCTCAAATGCCGCTGATTTTTGCTGGTGGGCAAACGGCAACTTCCAACCCCGAACCCTACGCTGACTTTTTTGACTTCATCGCTTTGGGAGATGGAGAAGAGTTGCTGCCAGAAATTGGCTTGATTTTGGCAGAAGGCAAAACTAATAATTTGAGCCGAGAAGCATTGCTGCTGGATTTAGCGCAGATTCCAGGCGTCTACGTCCCGCAATTCTACGATATGGCGGCCGACGGTTCTGTTCATCCCAACCGCCCGCAAGTTCCCGATCGAATTCTGCGCCGCGTGGCGACTCCGATACCAGCTTATTCGATCGGCCTGGTTCCCTACGTCCAGACAGTACATGACAGACTGACAGTAGAAATCCGCCGGGGATGCACGCGCGGGTGTCGCTTCTGTCAGCCGGGAATGCTGACTCGCCCCGCGCGCGATGTCGAACCGCAGCAAGTCGTAGAGGCGATCGAACAGGGGATGCAAGCCACCGGACACAGCGAGTTTTCCCTGCTTTCCCTGAGTTGTTCCGACTATCTGGCACTCCCAGCAGTCGGCATGGAAATCAAAAATCGCCTGAAAGATAAAAATATTTCTCTGTCTCTACCCAGTCAGCGGGTTGACAGATTTGACGATAATATTGCCGACATTCTCGGCGGGACACGACAAGGTGGTTTGACTTTTGCCCCGGAAGCTGGTACTCAGCGGATGCGCGACATCGTTAACAAAGGTTTGACAAACGAAGAATTGCTTCGGGGTGTCAAAACTGCGGTCGATCGCGGCTGGGATAAAATCAAGCTGTATTTTATGATCGGTTTGCCCGGAGAAACAGATTTTGATGTTCTCGGCATCGCCGAAACAGTCCGCTGGCTGCACAGGGAATGCAGGATCAATGGCAGGCGGGGACTGAATTTTAACTTGACAATTTCTAATTTTACGCCTAAGCCTCACACTCCTTTTCAGTGGCACTCGGTTTCTACTGCTGAGTTTTCCCGCAAGCAAAAACTCCTGAAGGAAGAGTTTCGGGGAATGCGGGGCGTCAAGGTGAATTACACTGATGTGCGGATTTCGGCAATGGAGGATTTTGTCGGACGGGGCGATCGACGTTTGGCTACTGTAGTCCGCCGCGCTTGGGAACTTGGCGCGGGTATGGATGCGTGGTGGGAAAGCTTGGATCAGGCTTACAAAGCTTGGACTCAGGCGATCGATGAATCGGGCCTAACCTGGAAATACCGCCAAGTCGAAAGCGGCGAGTGGAATCTTTTTGAGAAGGAAGAGGAGAAGGAAGAAGGAAGAAGGAAAAAGGAAGAAGGAAGAGAAATCAAGGAAGATTTTCCCAATTCTCGGGATCTTCCCCTCTCCCCCTCCCCCTCTCTCCCCCTCTCTCTCGATCAGGCCCTGCCTTGGGATCACTTAGATACAGGAATCGACAAAAACTGGCTGAAAATTGACTTGCAAAAGGCTTTGGAAGCAGCGACGGTTCCCGACTGTTCCTTTGAAGGGTGTTCGCGCTGCGGGGTTTGTGGCACCGATTTCGGACACAATGTGGTTGTGGATGCGCTGCCAATTCCTGAGTTTGCTGGGGAGTTTGTCCCGAATACCGAGCGGAAACAGCGTTTGCGGGTTTGGTTCGGGAAGGTGGGCGATATGGCTTTGGTTGGTCATTTGGATTTGATCCGATTGTTAGATCGAGTAGTCCGCAGAGCCGATTTGCCGATTTCGTTTACCGGCGGGTTTCACCCGAACCCTCGGATTTCTCTGGCAAATGCTCTGCCTCTGGGTGTTACCAGCACTGGGGAAATTGCCGACTTTGAGCTCACTGAGTCTATCGATGTTGAGAGTTTTCGGGAAAAGTTGGCTGCTAAGCTGCCGGAAAATATTCCGATTTACAAGGTTGAGTCGATCGATCTCAAGGCTCCTTCTGCTAACCAGTTGTTAGAAGCAGCGGAGTACGTAATTACTGTGACCTCCGCAGGCTCGTTGACAGAAAATGGCGAATTAGGCCGGGAAAATGCTGCTCCTGTCTCCGTGGCTCCTGATGCCAACTGGGAAGCTTGGGTCAAGACGATAGTCGAAACCGAGGCTTTTTGGCGGGTGCATACTACTAAGTCGGGAAAGACGCAGGATGTCAATTTGCGCGATCGACTGCACAAACTAGAACTTGTAGAGCAGAAACTAGACAGCAGCACCTCTGCCTCTGGTGGTACACCCGAAGGTAGAGCCGTCTTGCGCTATACCGGCAGTTGTCGCAGCGACGGCAACTTGCTAAAGCCAGAACATATTGTTTTCATGCTCGAACAAGTCAGCCAGCAGGAAATTCAGCTTCTGCAGGTTGAGCGTAGTCAGCTAATCCTGGGTTATGGTTAAGATAGGGAAGCCGTGGTGGAATATTTCACCTTCGGCTCTCGATCGGGATGTGTCGTTTCACGCTATAATCGCTTGTTATGGAAGCCGCGGCGGCTCGAGCGCTTTAGTCGCTCGCCGCCCTCGTCAACCAGCAACGCGGGCTGGGTGCAAATTGCTTCTGTTCAAGACTTCAAGCCTTTTTGTTGTACATTCACGGGCTAAATCTAGCGCCAAACCCGCAGGAGCGGGGTCTGAACCAAATTTAGCGATTAATTTCGATCGATCGACTGGTTGTCGGTGGTCGGCTTATTCAAAAATCTCACGGTTCAAACCGCAGAACGGGTATTCAACAATAGATGTTTTTGACGGGTCAAAAAACGGAGATAAGCCCCCGACTTAAGTCGTGGATAACCAAAAATTTTAGATTTTAGATTAAAGTTCCAGCTCCCAGATTCATCTTTGGAGTAAATCTAAAATCTAAAACCTAAAATCTAAAATCGACTGACACGTCAAAAAACGGAGATAAGCCCCCGACTTAAGTCGTGAAGAACCAAAAATTTTAGATTTTACACTTTAGTTCAATCTCCCAGATTCATCTGTGGAGTAAATCTAAAACCTAAAATCTAAAATTTAAAATCTAAAATCGACTGACCCGTCAAAAAACGGAGAGAAGCCCCCGACTTAATTCGTGGAGAACCAAAATTTTAGATTTTAGACTAAATTTCAATCTCCCAGATTCATCTGTGGAGTCAATCTAAAATCTAAAATCTAAAATCGACTGACAAGGTTTTAGGGTTGGCAGGGGCGGAGGTTGCAGTCGAATGCCAAACTGGGGTGTGTTGAGTGCGATCGCGCAAGAATTCAACAAAAGTCTACGCGCTTTCACTCCTACCTACTTTCGCTCAAAACCAGCCCTCAACCACCACGCAAGCGGAGTTATCAGTTCGTAGTGTTAAGTTGTGTGTTAAGAAATTGGTACGGTGTCAATGAATTTATTCGCTGAGTTCAAAGGAAGAGTTGTAAGTGTTGAATTTTGAGTATTGATTTCGCAATTCTCAACTCAAATTTCAATATTGCTAACTCGATAAAAGCCTCCTTATTTCTATCTCTCAGATTTATCTGCTGAGCATAACTCATAACTCTGTACGGGCGGGTTTAACTACTTTATCTGTAACAGTTAACAGTGAACAGTCAACAGTTAACAGTGAACGGTCAACAGTTAACTTTCCTTCCACCCTGCACCAACTCACAGCTAATAACTCTTCAAGCTACTACTAATTACAGTCTAAGTCAGAGGCACTATGAGTGCGTAAGTGTCTCTAACTTGCTGCCAGTTTTTTGAGGAAATTGAATGACAAAGCAGATAGTTATAGCAGAGCAGCATCGCATTGCTGCCGTCTTTTCAGAAGATCAAATCCAAGAACTTGTGGTAGCCACAGGCAGCCACCAAGTCAGTGACATTTACTTGGGAATTGTTGAAAATGTACTCCCTGGGATAGATGCGGCCTTCGTCAATATTGGCGACCCAGAACGTAACGGGTTTATGCACGTCACAGACCTCGGCCCGCTGCGCCTTAAACGCTCGGCGGGGGCAATTACAGAGCTCCTGACCCCCCAGCAGAAAGTGGTGGTACAGGTAATGAAAGAACCGACGGGCAGCAAAGGCCCCCGGCTGACAGGCAACATTACCCTGCCGGGTCGCTATTTGGTACTGATGCCCTACGGCAGGGGAGTCAACCTGTCACGCAGGATCAAGTCGGAAGCCGAGCGCAACCGCCTCAGAGCTCTGGCTATTTTGGTGAAGCCGGCCGGGATGGGGCTGCTGGTACGCACTGAAGCTGAAGGGATGACCGAAGAAGCGATCATGGAAGATTTGGAAGTCCTCCAAAAACAGTGGGAAGCCGTTCAACTCGAAGGCGGTACCTCGCGGGCGCCGGCACTGCTCAACCGGGATGACGATTTTATCCAGCGGGTGCTGCGAGATATGTTCAGCGGTGACGTGAATCGGATTGTGGTGGACTCGCAAAATGGAATTAAGCGGGTGAAGCAGCAGTTGATGAGCTGGAACGGAGGTAAACTTCCTGCGGGAGTTTTGATCGACCACCACCGAGAGCGCGCCTCGATTTTAGAATTTTTCCGAGTTAACGCTGCGATTCGAGAAGCCCTCAGACCGAGGGTGGATTTGCCTTCGGGCGGTTATGTGATTATCGAGCCGACTGAGGCGCTGACGGTGATCGATGTCAACTCTGGCTCGTTTACTCGATCGGCGACGGCTCGGGAAACGGTACTCTGGACAAATTGCGAAGCAGCAACGGAAATTGCTAGACAACTGCGGTTACGCAATATTGCCGGGGTGATTATTGTTGACTTTATTGACATGGAATCCCGCCGCGATCAGTTGCAGGTGCTGGAACATTTCAATAAAGCTCTCAAAGCTGATAAAGCTCGACCGCAAATCGCCCAACTGTCGGAATTGGGACTGGTAGAACTGACTCGCAAGCGCCAAGGTCAAAATATTTACGAGTTGTTCGGCCACAGTTGTCCTACTTGCAGCGGGTTGGGTCATCTGGTGCACTTGCCCGGGGAAGAAGACTTCGCCGCAGCGGTGCGGGAATCGGGCGATCGCACTGTTGCTACGTCGAACCGCGTTTTGTTGAATTTGCCTGAAGGATTGGAACGCCGCAGCTTGACGCCTGTGGCGGCTGCAACTCCTGCACCAGTGCGGGAAGAACGCCCCCCCGAACCTGCTCGGGCTGCTTGGGAACCTCAGAGTCAGAGCGAAAGTTTGGATTTTGAGAGTGGCAGTAACGCCTCGCCTTTGGACTTGCTCAACCATCCCAGCTATCAGGATTTGGGGAACGGAACTAGACGCCGCCGCCGCCGCCGGATTGGCGAAGAGCCTTTTGCTCTCCCGGCGGAGGAGGAACCTGTACGTAGCAAGTTGCGGCTGCCGAATACTTCGAGCGCGCCCGTCGCGGATACGCGCTCTGAGTATCTGGCACCCCCCGGTATCCGGGCAGCTTCGGAGGGCTTCGGGCTGGTGAATATGGCTGCTGCTGGCAGGCGCGAGGATTTTGATCGCGTGCGTCCGGCTAAGTCTGAGTTGATGAAGCCGATGGTGGAGCCTCCGGAGGTGATTTCGGTGGAAATGACGGCGGAGGAGCAGGATGTTTATGCTCTGATGGGGGTTTCTCCTTTGGTACTTACTGATCGCAGCGTGAAAAATCCTAAGAATGCGATCGTTTCGGTGACTCTCCCCGGAGCGGCCCCGAACAAGCCGCCTTTCGAGCAGCTCGAATTTGAATTTGAAGCGACGACGCCTGCACAGAATGTTGAGGAACGCGATTATTATCCAGAAAGGTCGGTAGTTGAGCCTGTTTTTTCTGAGGATGATGATGATGAGGCCCAAATTTATGGCGAGAGTTTGATCGACGAAACTGATGATTTTGATCGGATTGAGGAACCCAGCGATGTGATGGACGAATCCTATGAGCCGATCGCATCCCATGAGGCGATCGAACTCAATGAGCCGATCGAATCCCATGAGCCGATCGAATCCCATGAGCCGATCGAATCCCATGAGCCGATCGAACCCAGCCAACCCAGCGAACCCAGCGAACCCGAGGAGCCTGCTATCAACCGCCGTCGCCGCCGCCGCTCGTCAGCCGTTGTGGATGAGTGATATATGAAGTCAGAGGGAAGAAGGAAGAAGTCAGAGGGAAGAGGGAAGAAGGAAGAAGTAGAAATTTTTACTCTCTTTCCATCTTTCCATCTTCCCCTTTCCCCCTCTCCCTCGAACACTCTAGTAATTGCAGGTGTGGATGAAGTAGGACGAGGCGCTTTGTTCGGGCCGGTGGTGGCTGCAGCCTGCATTTTGCCCGATGAAGTTCTCGATGAATTAGCAAGTTGCGGGGTGCGCGACAGCAAGCAGTTGAGTGCCGCAGCCCGGAGTCGGTTAGCTGTAAAAATCCGGGCTGTGGCTGTTGACTGTCAAATTGGTGCGGCTTCGGTGCGGGAAATTGACCGTTTGAATATTTTGCAGGCTTCTTTGTTGGCGATGAAGCGGGCAATTTTGAAGTTGAAGGTGACACCGGATTTGTGTTTGGTTGATGGAAATCAAAGGATTCCCAATTTGACGATCGAGCAAGAGACGATGATCAAGGGTGATGCGCGATCGATTCAGATTGCTGCTGCTAGTATTGTGGCGAAAGTTTGGCGCGATGAATTAATAGTACGTTTGGCTGTTAAATATCCTGAATATGACTTGACAAATAACAAGGGATACGGTACGGCTAAACATAAATTGGCTTTGGAACGCTGCGGGCGATCGGCTTTTCACCGAGTCTCTTTTAGTCCTTGTCGAAAATCTTAAAATAACGGTGAAAACTTAGCTAATTTCAGCGCAATTATATAAAATTTGAAAAACCTAGAATTTCCGCTTAAAAAATTCAGCTAGTGCAGGCTGAAAAATGTGTATCACTTGTGAGGAAAACGAGCTAAGCAATAGAGTTGTCTTAGTCTATTCCCAAATTTATCATTTTCAGGCTCCGGTAGCATCTATAAAATCTTTATTTAACTTCTTCAGCATGACTGATAATTTGTTAACAATTCCCGGCTATCGCATCATTGAGAAAATATACAATGGCTCTAGAACACAGGTTTATCGAGGACTTTCTGAGTCAAACCAAAAAGTAATTATCAAACTGCTATTGAGCGAGTATCCCACTTTTAGCGAACTCGTGCAGTTGCGGAATCAGTACACCATTACCAAAAATCTTGACCTTCCTGGAATTGTCAAACCCATTGCACTCTTAAACTACCGCAATGCTTTTGCCCTGGTAATGGAGGATGTTGGGGGTGTTTCCCTTGCTGAGTATACTGCTAATGCTGAAGCGAAGAATTTGGGCGATCGCCTATCAAGTAATTCTGAGGTTTCCTCCCCCCATACTTCGCCCCTACCGCTAGATGAATTCATGCCCATCGCGATTCAGATTGTTCAAACCATAGAAGGATTATATCACAACCGAATTATTCACAAAGATATCAAGCCCCAGAATATCATCATTAACCCTAAAACTAAAGAAGTTAAATTAATTGACTTCAGCATTTCCTCTCTTTTACCCAGAGAAAACCAGGAAATTTACAACCCAAACGTCTTAGAAGGAACCCTAGCTTATATGTCCCCAGAACAGACGGGACGAATGAATCGAGGTATCGACTACCGCACCGATTTTTACTCGCTGGGAGTCACGTTTTACGAACTACTTACAGGGGAATTACCCTTTAACTCTAGCGATCAAATGGAGCTAGTTCACTGTCATCTTGCCAGGATTCCAACTCCCCCTATAAATCTGGTCCCAGCTATTGGCGTGATGCTGAATAGCATCATTATGAAATTGATGGCAAAAACTCCCGAATCACGCTATCACAGTGCTATTGGGCTGCGATATGACTTAGAAAATTGTTGGCAGCAATGGCAGGAGAATGGGAATATTAGCCAGTTTGCCTTGGGGAATAGAGATATTTGTGATCGCTTCGTCATTCCCGAAAAACTCTACGGTAGAGAAACTGAAGTTAAAGCGCTATTAGATGCCTTCGATCGCGTCAGCAGCCAAGGCCCTTGCGAAATCATGCTAGTTGCTGGCTTTTCCGGGATTGGCAAAACCGCCGTTGTTAACGAAGTCCACAAACCTATTGTCCGCCAGCGGGGTTACTTCATTAAAGGTAAATTCGATCAATTTAAGCGCGATATTCCATTTTCCTCCTGGGTGTACGCATTCCAGAATTTGATGCAGCAATTACTCACCGAAAGTGCTGCTGAGGTAAATACATGGCGACTCAAAATATTAGAAGCGTTAGGGGAAAATAGTCAAGTCATTATAGATGTTATCCCGGAATTAGAACGACTAATTGGCAAGCAGCCAGAAGTACCCAAACTCGAAGGAACTGCTGCTCAAAATCGCTTCAATCTATTATTTAAAAAAATACTCAGAGTGTTCGCAACAAAAGAACATCCTTTAGTGATTTTCTTGGATGATTTGCAGTGGGCAGATTCGGCTTCTTTGAAGCTAATGCAGTTGTTGATGAGTGAAATAGATACCAGCTATCTGTTGTTAATGGGAGCGTATCGGGATAACGAAGTGTTTCCCGCCCATCCACTAATGCTGACATTGGATGAGATTCGCAAAGACTCGGCAACAGTCAACCAAATTACGTTAGCACCTTTAGACAAAACTTCCCTGAATCGCCTGATGGTCGATACTCTTTCCTGTCCACCAGAAAGGGCGATTCCTCTGACAGAGCTGGTTTTTACCAGAACTAAAGGCAATCCTTTTTTTGCTACTCAATTTATAAAATCTCTGCACGAAGATGGGTTAATATCTTTTGATTTGAATAGCGGCTATTGGCAATGTGACATGGCCCAAGTAAGGACGCTAGCTTTGACCGATGATGTTGTCGAGTTTATGGCGATTCAATTGCAAAAGTTGCCTAGAGATACCCAGGATGTTTTGAAACTTGCAGCGTGTATTGGCAACGAGTTTGAATTAGCAACTCTGGCAATTGTTCACCAAAAATCTCAGAGTGAGACAGCGACTCATTTGTGGAAAGCTTTGCAAGAAGGGTTAGTTATGCCGATCGCCGAAGTGTACAAATTTTTTCAAGACTCGGAATCCGTTGAACTTCCACAAGCGTCTGAGTTATCGATTCCCTACAAGTTTTTACACGATCGAGTGCAGCAAGCAGCATATCTTCTGATCCCCGAATCCCAGAAACAGTCCACGCATCTCGAAATTGGGCAACTCCTGTTGAGGAAGGGCGGGCACGGAGGCACCGTCCCTACGGAAGCAGAAATAGAAGAGAAAATTTTTGATATTGTCAACCAATTGAATATGGGGATGGAGTTAATTACCCATCAAATAGAACGGGACGAGCTCGCTCAGTTGAATTTAATGGCTGGACGTAAAGCTAAATCTTCAACGGCTTACGCGGCTGCTAAAAAGTATTTAACTGTAGGTATAGAACTCCTGGTTATTGATTGTTGGCAGAACCATTATAACCTGACTTTGGCACTGTATGAAGAAGCCACGGAGGCGATGTATCTAAACGGTGATTTTGAGCAAATGGAGCGATTGGCAGAAATTGCCCTCCAAAACGCAAATACGCTCTTAGATAAAATCAAAATTTATCAAGTTAAAATTCAAGCTTTGAGAGCGCAGAACCAAATCAAACAATCTTTAAATTTTGGGTTAGACATTCTCAAACTCTTGGGGATAAATCTACCTCAAGATCCAGAACCGACAGAAATTCCCCTGGCTTTTGAAGAGACGCAATTGGCTTTACAGGGGAAACATATTCAGGACTTAATTGACTTGCCTGACATGACTGACCCGCAAAAACTGGCAGCGAGTAAGATCCTGTTAAAACTCTGTCCTGCTGCCTACATGGTAACTCCTGTCCTGTTGCCCCTGATTACTTTTAAACAGATTCAGTTAGCCATTGAATATGGTAATGCACCAACTCATACTCATTCCTATGCGAATTATGGACTCATTCTATGCGGAGTCATGGGAGAGTTAGAGTCGGGCTATCAATTTGGAGAACTGGCACTAAATCTGCTCAATAAACTCGATGCCAAGCCTTTCGAGGCTATGACTATTTTTGTAGCAACTTACTTTACAAAGCCTTGGAAAAATCATATTAAAGAAACGTTCAAACCCCTGTTATCTGCTTACTTTCGAGGTTTAGAAACAGGAGATTTAGAACACGCTGGCTATTCAGCACAAAGGTACTGTTACCTTTTGTACTGTAGTGGCTCTACTGAACTGTCAAGGGTTGAACTAGAAATGCAAACCTACAGGGATGCTTTCACAAAGATGAATCAGGATAGCATTCTTCAAGTACATCAAATTGACCATCAACTTGTATTAAACTTGCTGGGAAGGACAGAGAATCCTTGCCGTTTAATCGGTTCAGCTTGTAATGAATCTAAAATGTTACCCCTTCATATTGCCAATAATCATAGAATGGCGTGTTACTATTTTTACTTAAATAAGTTAATTCTTTGTTATCTTTTTGGGGAGTACCACCAAGCAGTTGAGCATTCGGCCGGAGCAAAACAGTATTTAGATGCAGTAGTAGCTTCGATATTAGTGCCGATTTTTTATACCTACGATTCTCTGTCTAAGTTGGCGGTGTATTCTGATGTAGAGATTTCTGAACAACAACAAATCCTCGAAACTATAACTTCCAACCAGGC
Organism: Microcoleus sp. S13_C5; assembly: GCF_036700845.1. Lineage (NCBI taxonomy): Bacteria > Bacillati > Cyanobacteriota > Cyanophyceae > Oscillatoriales > Microcoleaceae > Microcoleus > Microcoleus sp. S13_C5. The sequence goes on along the minus strand of NZ_JAUBPR010000080.1, from coordinate 17,995 downwards.
AAAAATGCAAAACTGGGCGAATCATGCCCCGATGAATTATTTACATAAATTCTATCTAGTAGAGGCAGAACGGCATCGAGTTTTAGGCCAAAATATAGACGCAATGGATTATTACGATCGCGCCATAAAACTCGCTAAAGAAAATGAGTACATCAATGAAGAAGCACTTAGTAATGAGCTAGCAGGAAAATTCTATCTAACTTGGGGTAAAGAAAAAATTGCTCAAGTCTACCTTACAGAGGCTTACTACGCCTATGCACGCTGGGGAGCCAAGGCAAAAATTGAGGATTTAGAAAAATGCTACCCCCAATTACTTGCACCTATTTTAAATCAAAAAATCAGCTTAAAGACAGGAGAAACAATTACCCAAATGATGACTGGAACTGTTGCAAGTACAACTTCAGGTCTTTCAGAGATTTTGGACTTGGCAACAGTAATCAAAGCATCTCAATCATTGTCAGGAGAAATCAACCTCGATCAGTTGCTCTCCACTTTGATGCAAGTGATGATTGAGAATGTGGGAGCTAAAAAAGGAGCTATGATTTTGAGAGAAAGAGATTCTTTCTTCGTAGCGGCTCTATGTGTGAGCAGTAAATCGTGCAATCTAGCATCAACTCCCCTTGTTGACTCTAACGAAATTCCGATCGCGATCGTTAACTATGTCTCGCGCACCCAAGAAACCTTGGTAATTCATGATGCGACGGCTGAGGCTACCTTTGCGGCTGACTCTTATATCATCCAGCATCAACCCAAGTCGGTTTTGTGTCTGCCGATTCAACATCAAGGAAAGCCGATCGCCATTCTTTACCTAGAAAATACTCTCGTTACAAATGCCTTTACTCCCGATCGGCTGGCCGTCTTAAATATCTTAGCCTCCCAAGCCGCGATCTCCATAGAAAATGCCCAACTCTATGCCAACTTAGAAGCCAAAGTCGAAGAACGCACCCAAGAATTATCACAAGCTTTAAGCAATCTCGAAGCCACCCAAGAAGGATTGATTCAATCAGAAAAAATGGCAGCTTTAGGACAACTGGTTGCCGGAGTTGCTCACGAAGTTAACACTCCCCTGGGTGCAATTCGCTCCTCGGCAGGAAATGTTTCTAAGTTCTTGAATCAAACTTTAGAACAGTTGCCCGCACTTTTTCAATCTCTCTCCCCAGAAGAAGCACATAATTTCTTGAGTTTACTTCAGCGATCACTCCAACAAGAAGCAAGCTTATCAACCAAAGAAGAACGCAAATTGAAGAGAGCTTTGAGAAGCCAACTGGAAGAATTAGGAATTGACAGTGCCGATACCGTAGCCGATCGCCTAGTGATTATGGGGGTTTATAATGAAATAGATGCCTTTGTCAGTTTGTTGCAAAGATCCGATAGTTTACACCTCCTAGAAATCGCCTACAAACTTTCCGAATTAAAAAGAGGCATTGCTACTATCAACACAGCTACAGACAGAGCATCAAAAGTAGTTTTTGCTTTAAAAACTTATGCCCGCTACGAACAGTCGGGCGAAAAAACAGCAGCCAGTATTAAAGAAGGTATTGAAACAATCTTAACCCTGTATCAAAATCTACTCAAACAGGGAGTTGAGGTTATCACAAACTATGCCGAAATCCCGCCGATACTCTGCTATCCCGACGAACTAAATCAAGTTTGGACGAATTTAATTCACAATGCTTTGCAAGCAATGGATTATCGAGGCACGCTAACAATTGAGTTAACGGCTCAAGATTACCAGGCTAAAGTTAGCATTACCGACAGCGGCTTCGGGATACCAGAAGAGATAAAAGGGAAAATATTTGACCCGTTTTTTAGTACTAAGCCCGCAGGAGAAGGCAGCGGATTGGGACTAGATATTGTCAAGAAGATTGTTGACAAACATCAGGGAAAAATTGAAGTGGAATCACTTCCTGGAAAAACTACATTTCATGTTTTCCTGCCCATGAGCGGTCGATAAGCAGGTCAATGCGATCGCCAACGATATAAGCTACTAAGTAGGTCGGGTGTTACTTGGTTCCGCCTAAGCTGCAATCTACCCCATTGGGAGTATTTCAAAAGTTAAAACGTTTTGAGGCTCATAACTCCGATTCAACAGGAAACTGATGTAAAACAGCAGTACGATGCGTTATGCTCAGCTAAGGTGCTACCCATATAAGTTTCTTGGTTTCGGTGACTGGGGAGGGAGAGAGGATTTGGCGAGGCGTTGACTTGTGACATCTTAAGATAAAATGGGGCCTACTAATACACTTTACTACTGTGACTACTTTTGCTACTAATAAACAATTAAAAACGAGAAAAAATAGATGTCTAAACCAGTTATTTTGTGCGTTGACGACGAGAGAATAGTGTTAGACAGTCTCAGGACGCAGCTAGCAGCAGCATTTGGGGATGCCTACATCTATGAAGGGGCTGAGGATGCTGAGGAGGCTTTAGATCTCATTAATGACCTCAACGAGGAGGGAATTAGCGTTATTTTGATTATTTCTGATTGGTTAATGCCCGGTATCAGGGGAGATGAGTTGCTGATTCAAATTCACAAAAACTACCCCAATGTTATTAAAATTCTGCTCACAGGTCAAGCTGATGAAGTAGCAATTGATAGAGCCCAAAAACAGGCGAACCTCCATCGTTGCTTATCTAAACCTTGGTCGGAAGCCCATTTGCTAGAAACTATTAAATCTGGTTTATCTAAACTATGACCCAACAGGTAATTATCTGTGTCGATGATGAGAAAACTATACTCAGCAGCCTCAAAGCAGAACTGCAAGAGGCTGTTGGCAAGGATTACATAATCGAAATTGCTGAAGGGGGAGAGGAAGCATTAGAGTTAATTGAAGAATTGTTAGAGGATGGGGATGAAATTCCTTTACTTATTTCTGACCACATTATGCCTGAGATGAAGGGAGATGAGCTGTTAAAACAGGCTCATCTAATTTTGCCTAAAACTATAAAAATTATGCTGACAGGACAAGCAGATCTTGGGGCTATCGCCCATGCTATAAACTCTGCAAACTTATATCGTTATATTACTAAGCCTTGGCAATCTGAAGATTTGAAATTGACGGTTAAAGAAGCGCTAAATAGTTATCTTCAAGATAAACAACTAACCGAACAAAATGCCAAACTCCAGCAAATAAATCAGGAGTTGGCAGAGTTAAACAGCCAGCAAACGGCACTGATTGCCAAACTGCATGAAAACGAAAATCGCTTGAGACAGTTTTTGGAAGCAATGCCGATTGGTGTAGGTGTGCTGGGTGCGGACGGCAAACCTTACTACGTCAATCGGAAAGCAAAAGAGATATTTGGTAAAGGAGTTGTGCCGGATACGAGTTCCGAGCAATTGTCAGAGGTTTATCAACTCTATCAAGCAGGCACAAATCAAAATTATCCTACGGAGAATTTACCCATCGTGCGGGCGTTGAAGGGGGAAAGTGCTACGGCTGACGATGCAGAAGTTCATCAAGGCGACAAGATTATTCCCTTAGAAATCTTCGCTACTCCCATCTACGATCAACAAGGAAATATTGTTTATGCTATCAACACTCTTCAAGATATCACGGAACGCCGAGAAGCTGAGGCAGAACGCAAAAAGTTCATTGAAAAGCTTTTTGAGGTTAATTCCAATTTGGAACTTTCACTGGATGCAGAATTAGAAATTGCGGAGGCGACAAGTCGCTTTGTACCCAATGAGTTTTTAGCTTTTTTGGGATGTGACAGTATTGTTGATATTAAATTGGGAGGAGCGGTGGAGTTGGAAATGTCAGTTTTGTTTTCTGACATCCGCGATTTCACTACTCTCTCGGAACAAATGACACCGACAGAAAATTTCAAATTTATAAATTCTTATCTGAGTCGAATGGAACCGCTGATTGTGGAAAATAAAGGGTTTATTGATAAATATATTGGTGATGCAATTATGGCTTTGTTTAGCGAGGGGGCGGATGATGCCGTGAAAGCCGGAATTGCGATGCTGCATACTCTTGCTGAATACAATCGAGATCGCGCTTCTGTGGGTTATTTGCCAGTTGAGATTGGGGTGGGAATCAATACTGGTTCTTTGATTCTGGGTATAGTGGGCGGAAAAAGCCGCATGGACGGTACTGTGATTAGCGATGCGGTTAATTTGGCTTCTCGGATTGAAAGTTTGACGAAGAATTACGGGGTGTCGCTGTTAATTACTCAACAGACGTTCGATCGCTTGACAAATCCTGCTGATTATGGAATTCGGGTAATTGATAAAGTTCAGGTTAAGGGTAAGTCTGAATGGGTGACTGTTTATGAAGTTTTTGATGCGGATTTGCCGGAAGTTAAAGCGGGGAAGTTAGCGACTCTGCAACTATTTAGTGAGGCTTTGTCTTTGTACAATATGAAGAATTTTAGGGAAGCTGCGGGACTTTTTGCGGATTGTTTGCGGCAAAATCCGGGGGATAAGGTGGCTCGAATTTATTTGGGAAGGTGTAATTAAGGAAGAAGGAAGAAGGAAGAAGGAAGAAGGAAGAAGGAAGAAGCAATAAAAGCCAGCGTTTCAGCAATACAGAACTTATGCAAAATTTCTATATGTAGGGCTCGATGCACACCGCACCTTACTGGTTTAGTCCGAGCGAGTTTTATGAGGACTAAAGTCCTCACTACAAACCGCGACTCGTTATCCCGATGCGATCGCCCCGATCGCACTTTAGGATTGTTGGATCGGTTGTTGGATCGGTTGTTGGATCGGCAATTCTATGATAAACTCAGCTCCGTGGCCGAGTGCAGACACGCAGCTAAGTTTACCACCGTGTTCTTGGATAACTTTGTAGGAAATGGACAGGCCTAAACCGGTGCCTTTGTCGGCGGGTTTGGTGGTAAAAAAAGCCTCGAATAACTGCTGGGAGACTTCTTCTGGCATACCGGGGCCGTTGTCAGAAATCCTAATTACAGCATTGGAGTTTTGGACTTCTGTCCTAATTTTAATCTTGCTGCGGTTAGCTTTGACTTCGGCAACTGAACGCCCTTCGTTGTATTCCTCGATCGCGTCGATCGCATTTCCGATCAAATTCATAAATACCTGATTGACTTTCCCAGCATAACACTCAACCAAAGGCAAATTTCCATAGTCCTTAATTACCGCAATTTCGGGATAGTTGCCTCTGGCTTTCAGGCGACTTTGCAGAATCAGCAACGTTCCTTCAATCCCTTCGTGCAGGTTAACTTTGCTCATTTGAGAATCGTCTTTGCGGGAGAAATTTCTGAGTGATCGCACGATTTCCCGAATGCGATCGGCCCCAACCTGCATCGAAGACATCGCTTTCGGCAAATCTTCTAGCAGAAACTCTAATTCGATATCCTTAATTTTATTTAGAATTGCTGCAGGCGGCTGCGGGCAGTGCTGCTGGTACATATCGAGCAAATTAAGCAAATCTTCCGTGTAGTGACCGACGTGGACGAGATTGCCGCAGACGCTGCTAACAGGATTGTTAATTTCGTGAGCAACACCAGCTACCATTTGACCGAGAGTAGACATTTTTTCAGTATGAATTAATAAGGCTTGAGTTTGCTGCAATTCGTGCAAAGTATTTTCGAGTTGAAGTTTTTGTTGAGTTAACTCTGTTTGCGATCGCCGCAAAGCTTCTTCACTGCGTTTCTGCTCAGAAATATCAGTAATTAACCCTTCCAAAGCTATCAATTCTCCCGAGTCGGAAAACACTCCCAAACCTTGCTCCCAAACCCATTTTAATTCGCCGTTTTTAGAAGTAATTCGGTAAGTTAGCTGATAGGGTCGATTTTCTTGTAAGGCAACTTGCACGGCATTCCACAAATTATCGCGATCGTCGGGGTGAGTCAATTCCGATATAGAAACTTCCCGAGTGCCGATAAATTCTTCAGGAGAATAGCCGGCTAACTGATAGCAACCTTCGCTGACAAACTCCATACTGCGATCGGCATCGTTGCGAAAACGGTAGGCCATTCCCGGCAAATTGCTCATCAGCGTCGCCAAGGCCCGCTGGCTTTCCCGTAGGGCTTCTTCGGCGTGTTTGCGATCGGTAATATCCGTCATCACCGCCAGCATACAGAGTTCGCCGTCCAAATTAATCAACTCTGCGGACAGCAAACACACCACCACCGATCCCGACTTCATCCGAAACTCGCATTCCTGATTGCGAACAACACCTTGTTCGTGCAAACTTCGCCTAAAATTCACTCGGTCTTCAGGCCTTACCCAAATATTTAACCCCGGTACTGTATTCCAGGTCGTTTCTTCTAAATCGTAACCAGTCATCGACAAGAAACTATCATTAACTTCAATAAAACGCCCCTCAGCAAAAGTAGTAATAATCATCGGATCTGGGCTTGAGCGAAAAGCCTTAGAAAACTTTTCTTCCGATAAACTCAACTTTTTAATAGCCTCTTCCAACTGACTTGTCCGCTCTTTAACCCGGCATTCCAATACCTCATTAGCCTGCTTCAGGGCCTCCTCAGCCTGTACCCGATAAGTGATATCGCGCACCACGCCTTGCAGCCCCATTTTGCCGCCAATATCCATAGAAGTTAGCAGCACTTCCGCCGGAAACTCAGAACCATCCAAACGGCAGTGCCGCCAGTCAAAGCGGCAATTTCCCGATCGCACAGCCGTATTAACTCGCTCTTGATAAAGACTCAGAGAATCTTGTCCGTCCGGTTGCAAGGGCGGACTGAAGTCCGAAGGATGCTTGCCGCAAAACTCCGATTCAGTGCTGCATCCAAATAACTTTAAAGTAGCCGGATTGCAATCCAAAAAACCCTCTTCGTCTAGCAGCATTACCGCATCACTTGTCGATTCGTACAAAGTGCGAAACTTTTTTTCCGACGCCTGCAAAGAAGCAATCAACTGCATCTTCTCCTCAGCCGCCCGCTTTTGCTCAGTAATATCCTGCATTACTTGAGAAAAGCCCTGCAACTTTCCCCTTTCATCGCGCAAAGGAGTAACAATAATATTTGCCCAAAATCGCGATCCGTCTTTGCGAAGCCGCCAGCCTTCATTTTCGTATCGACCTTCGGCCACCGCCATGATCAATTTTTCTTGGGGTTTGCCAATTTCCAGATCTTCTTTCGTAAAAAAACACTCCGAGTTCTTGCCGACTATTTCATAAGTTCTGTATCCAAAAATTCGTTCTGCACCCGAATTCCAGCTAGCTACATACCCATCAGGGTCTAACATGAATATAGCGTAATCCTTAACGCCTTCAATTATTAAGCGCAGGCGTTCTTCGCTTTCTATAAGTGCAGATTCTGCTTGCTTGCGCTGGGTGATATCTTCTACAAAACCTTCGTAGTAGAGCAATTTACCCGCTTCATCGCAGACAGCCCGCGCATTTTCAGCGATCCAAATTCTTGTTCCATCTCGGCGATAAATCTGCGACTCAAAATCCGATACGATGCCATGTTCTTGCAAAGCAGAAACAAACTGATCGCGGCGATCGGGATTGACGTAAAGCTGATCGCTGATATCCGTCAGACAGCCCATCAACTCTTCGGCGGAACTATATCCGTAGATGCGAGCCAAAGCTGGGTTAGCGCTGATGTAGCGACCGTCTTGGGTTGTTTGAAAAATGCCCGACACCGCATTTTCAAACATACTATAATATTTTGCTTCCATTTGGTGCAGTGCCTCCGCGACATTCAGGCATTCTATCGCTTTATTTCCTAATTTTTGATTTCCCACTTTTGAATACCCTGCTCTTGTGTGTGAGTTGAATATTTTTGGTCTACCGCCTGTTAAATTCGAGCCGTTAGTTAGGTTAAAGATGGTGTGTCGCAGCCGGAGACGAGTGTGTTTATTCATCTGTCCTACGGGGCTGTTAGTTGTTAGTGGTTGCTGCGGAAAGTTTACTTGATCCGGTATTTATTTGAGGCTTGGCTGGCTGTCACGATCGCATTGGCACATCGATCTGCCTTCGATGCAGGTGTTCTAGCAAAACCCGTTCCTTGAAATCTCCCTGGATATATTAGCAGTTGAATACCCTGAAATAAGTTAGTAGCAAGGATGTTGTTACAATAATAAAAGGCAGCGACTCCTACAACCGCAAGACTCTATTTTTAGGATTTGGGTGAGAGTACGATCGACTCTTACCCGAGGCAACTAACCCGCCTGCAAGAGCTAAACGCTCGCTGTCCTTGCTGTCAGTCGATTGGAGATTTTAGATTTTAGATTAAAGAAGTGACTCCACAGATGAATCTTGGGCTCCCTAAGTTCTAAAATTTTTTGGTCTCCACAACTTTTGTCGGTAACTTTTATCGGTCTTTGGGTGCTCTGAGTTACTGTTAAGTATTATTGCTGATAGATAATACAGCAGACTGCTGGCAGTTGTACGATCTGGGGTTTGTATGTAAAGTTGGCACAACAATAGGGTAATTGTTGTATCAAAAAATTCATATTCTGCTGCTGCGGGCGGAAAAATTCTGTAGCGGTGCTGGCATTTTGGTAAAAATCTGGGCCCGGGCGCGCAAAATTTGGTCGGCAAGTCTGGTAAAATCCCGATCGATTCTCGGTTTGGCCACAAAGCTCGATCGGGCTAAATTTGACTAGAACTAATAAATGACAGATTCTCCTCTCCTAGCAACGCCAGAGTTAGCCCCAGCTTCAACCCAGACGGCGGATTCTCCTGTGTGGCCAGCCCTCCTGCAGCAACTATTAGACAGACAATCTCTCTCACGCGCCCAAGCAGCCGACTTGATGCAGGGATGGCTAGCAGAAGCTATTCCCCCCGTCCTCTCAGGAGCAATTTTAGCGGCCATCCAAACCAAAGGCATCTCTGCCCAAGAATTGGCAGGAATGGCTCAGGTATTGCATTCTCAGTCCCTTGCAGGCGAGTCGGAGAGCGTTTTCAATCCCAAATCCTCAATCTCCAATCTCAAATTAATTGATACTTGCGGCACCGGCGGCGACGGCGCATCCACGTTTAACATTTCCACTGCTGTAGCTTTTGTGGCCGCCGCCGGCACAGTTCGAGTTGCGAAACACGGAAATCGATCGGCATCGAGCAAAGTGGGCTCTGCTGACGTGTTGGAATCACTCGGAGTCAACCTCAACGCCGATGGCGCAAAGGTGAGAGCCGCTGTAGACGAAGTAGGCATCACCTTTTTATTTGCCCCTGGGTGGCATCCCGCACTTAAGGCTGTAGCGTCGCTCCGGCGCACTTTGAAGGTGCGGACTATTTTTAATCTATTAGGGCCCCTTGTCAATCCTATGCGCCCTACAGGGCAGGTAATCGGGGTGTTCGATCCTAGTCTGGTATCAACTATTGCTCAAGCTTTGGGCGAGTTGGGGACTGAGTTAGCTGTAGTCGTTCACGGCAGAGAAAAATTGGACGAGGCGGGGTTGGGAGATGTAACTGATTTGGCGGTTTTGTCGGATGGCAAAGTGGAACTGACTACTTTAGACCCGGAAAAGGTAGGATTGACACCAAGTGCGATCGGCTCGTTAAAAGGCGGAAATGTTGAGGAAAACGCCGAGATTTTGCGGAACGTTTTGCAGGGCAAAGGTACGCCTGCACAAATGGATGTTGTAGCTTTGAATGCGTCTTTGGCTTTTCAGGTGGGAGGTGCAATTCCTATGGGTTCTCACGCAGCAGGAGTTTCTATGGCTAAGGAGATTTTATTGAGCGGCGAATCTTGGTTGAAGTTGCAGCAGTTGATTGAATTTTTGAAATGAAGGAAGTTCGGCAACGGATTTTGTAACGGATGGAAGAAGGAAGAAGGAAGAAGGAAGAAGGAAGAAGGAATTTTTGGTTTTAAGTGACCAACAGTAAAAATTATTTAATTCTAAATTTTTCTTTACTTCTTCCCTCTTCCTTCTTCGTTTTTCTTAAGAGCGCGATCGAAATTCAATGACATCTTGCTTAATAGTCACATCTTTATTACCAAAAAAGTCGTGACCCAACAGTCCGATCTCTAGGGATGGCGAGACTGCCACAACTACATTGTTAACTGCCAGACCACCTGCTTCAATAGAAGTCAGGCGACCGAGGGGAAAAGTAGCCACTCCGTTGGGAGTTTGTGCTTGCACTGTTCCCTGGAGAACAAGGCTCAAGGCTTTAGCCATTGCTGGTGTAATTACTGTGCCACTAGCTCCAGAATCAACCATCATCTCGAACTTTTGTTTGCCGTTAAACGTGACTTCTATGACGGGGATATTAGCCTCTCGCCGTTTGATTTTTGCCTGAAACACTCCCGACTTTGCCGCGGTCGAAGTGGTGGGCGTCAATTCTTTGGGGAGAAAACCGCAGACTGATTGGCTGAGGTTGACGGTTCGGCCTGACGAGCTCCGCATGAAGCATCCCTCACTTTCTTGAGCCACTGCTGGCGAGGAGTTGGCAACACTCCCTACTAAAATTGAACTGCTCAGAGAAATAACCCCTGCTAAAACCAGTAAAGGTTGGGGCAGGTTTTGAGGGATCAGTAGAGGCTTTTTTGAGTTTGAGAGTAAAGGCAAGGGAGATTTGCTGGGCATATTTTGATTAAACGCTGTAGCTCGATCGTAACAGCGACAACTGCCTTTTGGTATAGATATAGAATTTCCGCGCGCCTCCTAAGCTGCTGGCCGATAAATCGCTGGCGCGGGGGGAGATGGAGAATTTGCACTTATTGCTGCTTTTTGATTACGTGTCGCTTCTGCCTCGGGCCTAGGTGCCTTGCTTTTCCGAACCCTTGCACAAATTAAAATAATATCTGTATATTGCCGACTAGCATCAAATCCCTGGCAGTGGTAAGAATTAAACCAAACGAAAGTAATTAAGGATGCCATGTCACTTTCAACTGCACAACCCGCTCTCCTAGTCCTAGCTGACGGTACTGCTTACCGCGGCTGGTCCTTTGGCGCTGACGCCACCGTCGTTGGCGAGGTAGTATTTAATACTGGAATGACGGGCTACCAAGAAGTATTGACTGATCCCAGCTATTGCGGTCAAATTGTAACTTTTACTTATCCAGAATTGGGCAATACCGGGGTAAATATCGAAGACGAAGAATCCTCGCGCCCGCAAATTCGAGGTGCGATCGCCCGGAACGTGTGCAGCCGCCCCAGCAACTGGCGCTGCTCGCAATCTCTGCAAGACTATCTGAAACAGTACGATGTCCCCGGAATTTATGGGATCGACACCCGCGCCCTCACTCGCAAAATTCGCACGGTGGGAGCGATCAACGGTGGCATTTCGACCACGATTCTCGACCAGGCGGAACTTTTGGAGCAAGTGCAAGATGCCCCCAGTATGGACGGGCTGAATCTGGTTCAGGAAGTCACCACTCGCGAGGTTTACGAGTGGTCTGAAGCCACGGACTCGGTTTGGGAGTTCAGTCCTACAGTCAAACCTGCTAACGGCCAAATGTGGACGGTGGTAGCGCTAGACTTTGGGATCAAGCGCAACATCCTGCGGCGTCTGGCGAGTTACGGGTGTCGGGTCATCGTTGTCCCCGCTGACACGTCGCCGGAGGAAATCCTCAAATACAACCCGGACGGCATTTTTCTGTCCAACGGCCCCGGAGATCCGGCGGCGGTAACGGAAGGGATCGCGACTGCGAAAGCTTTGTTAAAGTCGGACAAACCCGTATTCGGCATCTGCATGGGACACCAAATTTTGGGACTTTCCTTGGGTGCAGAAACTTTTAAACTTAAGTTCGGCCACCGGGGATTGAATCATCCAGCGGGTTTAACTGAGCAAATAGAAATTACTAGCCAAAATCATGGTTTTGCGATCGACCCCGATTCCCTAGCCCCGGAAGTAGAGATTACTCATCTCAATTTGAACGATCGCACCGTAGCCGGATTGAAACATAAAACTCTGCCACTGTTTTCAGTGCAGTACCACCCAGAAGCCAGCCCGGGCCCGCACGACGCCGACTATTTATTCGATCGATTCGTCCAGTCAATGCGAGACAATCAGAAAGTAGCCAGCAGTAAATAGTCAGCAGTCAGCAGTCATTAACCGTTGACTGCTGACTCAAAAAAACTAAAAACCACTGAAAAAAAAAACTGTAGACAAAAAACCAAAAAACTCCTATAATGAAGCCTCGACTTTAAGCCATATCTAGCTAGGAGGGTGTCATTCCTGAGTCATTGACCCTGACCGTTAGCCTCAGAGGCACTCGCGAAGTCAGGAATAACTGTCAGTTATTTCGCCTGACGGGCCTGCTGGACGCTTTTTCTGAGGCCACTTTTCGGAAGGTAATAAGCAAATGTATTGACGAGGGCCCAAAACACGTAATTTTGGACTTGTCTCAGATAGACTTTGTGGATAGTTCAGGCTTGGGCGCACTTGTGCAACTTGTCAAAAAAGCCCAAACCTTGGAAGGGACATTGCAAATTGTCTCAAATCCCCGCGTAACTCAGACGGTTAAACTGGTTCGCTTAGAGAAATTTTTGTCTTTGCAGCCTTCGGTTGATGAGGCGGTAAAAAACGTCAAGGATGCTTGACGCCAAAGTGAATTAAATTAGCTATCCGGTTCTCAACGCTGGATAGCAAATTTTTATTTTTGTGCTGGTAAAACAATACCGATTTTCCCAGAAGCTGCGACACGCGCCAGCCGCTATTTTCCCAATGCTTAGAGTTTCGGTGGAGGGGAAGTAAAATATGTGTGGCAAACACGCGGAAAAATGGTATAAAAATTAGAGCATCCCGATTTGGTAAAAAGCCTTTTTTAGGAGTGCGATCGTCGCGCCAAGCTTTTCCTCTATATCTCGCTTCGTGATCTGACAGCGAACACTCCTGTGAAAGCTATAATTGCTGAAGTAACGAAAGACGCAATAAGTAAGTGACTAGAAAAACCAAGCTGTGCGGAAGTTTTATTTAAAAAAGTATGTCGCCGATCGCAGATGACGGGCTCAAACTGAGTCTGACGGATATCAGTTTAAATCGAGTGCATCCTGCGAGGGCTACACCAGCAGAAATAGAAAGAATTTCGCCCGCAGCCTGGGCATATTTGGGAGATGCAGTGTACGAACTCTACGTTCGCAGTTCGTACTTAGTCCCACCCAAAAGATTGCAAGCTTATCACGAATTGGTGGTAGGGCAAGTACGAGCCGAAACTCAAGCGCGTCACTTGCGATCGCTCTCTCCTTACTTGAACAGTACAGAATTAGCAATTGTCAAGCGCGGCCGCAATGCTGCAGCGGGCCGTTCTAAGCGAGCAGATCCAGAGATATACCAACAAGCCAGCAGCTTAGAAACCTTGGTCGGATATTTGTATCTCACCGATCCCGAAAGATTGACCGAACTTCTGGCACTTTTAGATCTTGAGACTTAAAGGATTTAGCAGTTAAGAGTTGGGAATGGGGAGGGATTAATTAACCATCCTTGCACGGCTAACATAAAACCGCAAAAATCTCGATCGGCAAAACAGGATTTATCAGTTATTAACTAGCAATTTGAACACAGCAAAATCCTTGCTCCCTCCCTAGAATATCTAAAATCTCAAAGCCCCAAGATTGCTCCCTCAATCAAGAACCTCACATCTACAATCTACAATCGATTAGCCTTCAGCCAAAACGTTTTGACCACAAGAAACCAATGAGAAAATTTACCCGACCAAACTCCTCGCGATCAAATTCCGACAGCAAGCCCTTCCAAAGCGAAGGCCGCCGTCAGGACTCACAACCATCCTCTCCCCGCTTTGAACGCAAACCCCGTCCCGACACTCGCGGAGTAGACGCGCCTCAAAAGCGATCGACCTTCGCCCCGCAATCGCGAGAAATGCCCGTGAGAGCAATTTTCAAACGCAGAGTCGATTCCGACGGCCAACCATCCCTTCGCAGAAATAATACTTTCCAAGACAGAGACAGCAGCCCGCAGGAATCCCGGGGCAATTATTACCAAGACAGAGACAGCAGCCCGCAGCCGGCCCGCAACAATTTCCGAGACAGAGACAGAGACAGCAGCCCGCAGCCGGCCCGCAACAATTTCCGAGACAGAGACAGAGACAGCAGCCCGCAGCCGGCCC
>NZ_JAUBPR010000080.1:0-3948 GCF_036700845.1 Microcoleus sp. S13_C5 | reverse complement strand
GCAACAATTTCCGAGACAGAAACAGAGACAGCAGCCCGCAGGAATCCAGGGGCAATTATTACAAAGACAGAGACAAAGACAATAGCCCCCAGGAATTCCGGGGCAACCATTTCAGAGACAGAGACAAAGACAGAGACACTCGCCCTGTTGACACTGCCTCAAATACAGTCGTGCAACCAGACGCAGACACAGACGACATGATTTACGGCCGCCATGCGGTGCAAGCAGCTTTAGAAACAAACCAAGTCCTCAACCGGATCTGGGTTGTTCCCCACCTGCGCTACGATCCCCGCTTTCACAGCTTGCTAACCGAAGCCAAAGCCAACGGCAGCATCATTGACGAAGTTGACGATTTGCGCCTCGACTACATCACGCGCAAAGCAAACCATCAAGGCGTAGCCGCTCAAGTATCAGCTTACGAATACCTGGATTTGAGCGAACTGATCGCGAAGGCTAAGTCGGCTTGCGAAGATCCAGTAATTGTGGTAGCAGAAGGACTCAACGACCCGCACAATCTAGGGGCAATTATTCGCACCGCAGAAGCATTGGGATCTCAGGGCATGGTGATTCCCCAGCGGCGGGCTGTTGGGATTACCTCGGCAGTGAGAAAAGTGGCAGCAGGGGCATTGGAAAGCCTGCCCGTGGCGAGGGTTGTCAATCTTAACCGGGCGCTGGAAGAACTCAAAGAGGCTGGATTCTGGATTTATGGCACTGCAGCAGGCGTCGGTCAATCTATAGAGACAGTCAAGTTCTCCGGGCCCACTGTTTTAGTGGTGGGTGGTGAAGCTGACGGTTTGAGCCTTTTGATACAGCGCGGCTGTGACGGATTAGTTTCAATTCCTTTAAGGGGCCATACTCCTAGCCTGAATGTCTCGGTAGCAACGGGGATGGCTTTATACGAAATTTACCGCCAGCGCGGGCCCAAAAAGTTTCACGTACATGGCTCCTAAAGGTGGTTGAAAAAAAGAGTACAACAGAGTAGCTTATTGTGAATGCCGCCCAGAATAGAGTGGCACCACACCCGGAACAAGTAAGGATAGCCGATCGACTCTCGTTACTTGTTCAGGCGAAAGTAGAAGGGGCCTTGCCCCTAGGTTCAAACAGGAATTCGACACCAATCTATTTAGAGATCAGCTTTAAATAGGTTTGGACGGTTCTTGGCAGCAGTCAGCCACGTGTAAATAACAAAAGCCTAGGCGTGTTCGCAGCACCCTGAAAACACCATCAAATACATTAGAAAAGCAGATGAAAGAATTCTTGATTACCTTACTCAACTTTTTCGGATTGGCTTGGTGGGTTGAAGTTAAAACTTCAGCGCCGCGGTGCATTTACTATTTTGGCCCGTTCTTAACCGATGGAGAGGCGGAAGCTGCAAAAGCAGGATATGTAGAAGACATAGAAAATGAAGGGGCAGAAGGTGTTAGTGTTTCGATTTACCGCTGCAAACCAATTACTTTGACTGTTGCAGAAGATTTGGGAAAGCTTGGTGATGGAGGGCTGTGGCCGGTTTTGAGCGGTCAGTAGAAGCAGGGGATTTTTGAGTTGTGAGAGGGCTACGCTTCCCTCACAACGTTGTGCGGTTTTGAGTTGTGAGTTGTAACTTCAAAACTCTTGATTGTTGGGTGATAAATTGCTTGTGACCAACTCCAAACTCAACACTCGCAATTGCCAACTGCTTCGGGGTGACTCTCAATCCAGTGATCGATGTCTGCGAGTACCCGATCGGGAATTTCCCAAGGGAACAAGTGGGCTGTATTTGGGTAGCACTGCCACTGACAATCGTGGAGGTGGCGGGCGGTTTCTAAACTGGATGCTGAGGTGATGTGCCGATCGGCCTCTCCGGCGAGCACCAAGCACGGACATTGAATGTCGCCCAGGTGGAGCCGTCGATCGTATCCGGCCCTCAGAGCGGTATTTAATGCCTTGGTGGCCGTGTTGGAAGTCTTGAGGTAGGCGGGGGTACCTGCCTGTGCTAAGTAGCGGTAAGGGGTGGCTGTATGCTGCTGTATCAAGTAGCGAAAGAGCGATCGCCTAGCAAAAGTATCAATATTCCACTGCCAACCTGGTATCACCCAATTGATAATTCCGGCTAAACCGGTGTAAAGGTTATCTTGCCAAGAGATGGGAGGGTGACTTCCTCGCGGTTTGGCTGCGGATGCAAGGAGAATTAAACCGGTGACTCGCTGGGGATATTTCATGGCTAATTCCAGAGCTAAAATCCCTCCCAAAGACCATCCGATCACCAAACACCGATCGACTCCTAATCTATCTAATAGTGCTTCTAAATCGACCAGATGATCGGTCATTTCAAAGCTAGTTGAGGTTCGGCTGTTGCCGTATCCCCGCAAGTCTGGGGCGATCGTCTGGAACCGTTTTGATAAGTGTTCTGTGAAGACGGACATACAATCGCCGGAACCTGGATGGCCGTGCAAGCAGAGGATCGGAAATCCTTTTCCTTTGACTGAAACGCTGAGTTTTGTGTGTGGCATTTTCTGATTACTCGATCGAACGAATTAAATAAAATTGAAAAATCTTAAAACTCCTCAAAAAATATTAATTATTAATACATCTTATTTCTCGAATTACTTGATTTAAATTTAATTATATCTAACTTGCCTGTGTTGTCAAGAAATAACGTTTTTACCTAAAGTAAGGTGAATTGGGAAAAAACCGATCAATACCTTAGAAGGACAATATGGCTAACTATGATATTTTTGACGAAAATTACTACCTCACAAAATATCCCTTTGTTCAACAAGCTATCGATCGAGGAATTATCAGTTCTGGCAAAGAACACTTTGAAAAATTTGGCCAAAAACTCGGTTTCACGGAAGTATCGCGATATTACGATGAAAATTACTATCTCGCCAACAATCCCGCAGTCGCGGCCGCTGTCAGTTCAGGAGCTTTTGTCTCAGGGTTAGATCACTTTATTCAGTTTGGCTGGGAACAAGGTCTTGTCAATACATCGGCTGACTACGATGAATCGTTTTATTTAAAGCGATACCCCGTACTTGCTCCCTTTGTGCAGAACCAAACTTTCAAATCTGGTTTTGAGCACTTTATCAAATTCGGAGCCCAAGAAAGCCTTTATGCGAGTACCTTTTTTGAACCCGAATATTTGCTGAAAAACCCGGATGTAGCAGCAGCAGTCCAAGCAGGAGTTTTCAAAACAGGCGGAGAACATTACCGAAAATTTGGACAATTTGAGCCAAGCCGCTCTGCAACCTTTGTCGGTACTACAGGCAGTGACGTTGTGGCTGGATTTGGCGTAGGGAAAGTTGAAATCACCGGCGTTCAAGTATCTTTAGATGCAGCAGGCAATCGAGTTTATGAAAAAAACAACTATTATCTCGATCAAGATACCTTAATTAGCAGTCAAGGCTCTGATACTTTTGTGCTTGGTGTTGGGGATTTTTCCCATACCAATGATTCTATTTTCTACAGGGGTTTTGGAAACATACCTGTTATTATTAAAAATTTTGACCCGCAAGCAGATTCGATCCAACTGGCAGGAACGCGAGGAGAGTATCTATTCTCGTCTGGAGAGAATAGCAGCAATTATAATATTTTGCTAGGCGATGGTAGAGGTATCGAAAGAGTTGCTCAAATTGATGGAAATGCCAATATTCCATTTCTAGCAAATCGAGGTCGCGGTCTTTTGATTTTTAGTATAGATAGTGTATTGGATAACTTTTCGGAATTTGAATATTTGCAAAAAAATCCCGATGTTGCTGCGGCTGTGAAAGCAGGAAGTTTCTCTTCAGGTCTCGATCATTATACAAAATTTGGACAATTTGAACCGAATCGTTCTGCCACTTTTGTTGGAACTAATGGAAATGATATTGTCACTGCTTTTGGCAAGGGAAAAACGGCTCTCCTGAGTTTATGGTGTAAAATAGCTCAACCAATACAGTTAGAGTAATGAGCTTTCATTTAGACTATTTA
>NZ_JAUBPR010000079.1:0-31204 GCF_036700845.1 Microcoleus sp. S13_C5 | reverse complement strand
AGCGCGATCGGACGATCATCCGATCGCGCTCGACTATTATAGTTTACTTGGGGACAATTAATCCACCCTGCTTTTTAAGGGGGATTTAGGGGGATCGAGACTTCGAGACAAACGATAAAAACAGAGAATTTTACTCTTAATTTGACACGCTTTGCCCTCGGAACCCTACGAAAAATTTATATCTAATCTAAAATCTAAAATCTAAAATCTAAAATCTAAAATCGAATGGTTCGCGTTGCAATTATTGGTTGCGGTATTATTGGGGCTTCGATCGCCTTTGAACTAAGTCAATTTCCCGAACTGAAAGTTACTGTGTTCGACAAACAGCCGCCGGGACAAGGTTCTACTGGCGCTGCACTCGGTGTTTTGATGGGAGTTATCAGCCACAAAACTAAGGGCAGAAATTGGCAGTTGAGGGAAACCAGCCTTCAGCGCTACGAAACTTTGATTCCTGAATTGGAAGCAGTTACGGGGCGAAAAATTCCTTTTAACAAACAAGGAATTTTAATGCTTTGTTCGGAGGGAGAGGATTTAAGTAAGTGGGAAAAATTGATAGCCACTCGCGACTCTCAAGGTTGGCAATTGGAACTTTGGGATGTGGAACGAGTGCGCGATCGCTGCCCTCATCTCTCTTTAAACGATCGCATTATTGCTGCGATTTATTCGCCTCAAGACCGGCAAGTCGATCCGACGGCGCTAACTTTAGCTTTGATTGATGCTGCTGAACGAAATGGGGTGATTTTTGAGTTTGGGGGGCCCGTTGAAGCAGCGGAGATTGCTGCTAGTTTGGAGTTCGATCGACTAATTGTGGCGGCTGGTTTGGGTTCGGCTGCTGTGACTGCATCGTTAAATCAGTTGGTTGACATTCGCCCGGTGTTGGGACAAGCGCTGCATTTGCGATCGGCCAAGCCTTTAGGAAACCCAGATTTTAGGCCAGTAATTACTTGCGATGACGTTCACATTGTGCCTTTGGGAAATCAGGAATATTGGGTGGGGGCGACAGTGGAGTTTTCAGAAAATGGGGGCGAAATTCAGGCGAATGCTGATATGTTGGCGCAAGTGATGGCGAGGGCGAGTTTGCTTTGTCCCGCCTTAGCAGAAGCTGAAATCATCAGGATATGGTCGGGATTGCGCCCCCGGCCGGAAGGGCGGCCGGCCCCCATTATCGAGACGCTTCCCGGTAACGATCGCGTTTTGATCGCCAGCGGCCACTATCGCAACGGTGTTCTGCTGGCCCCTGCAACAGCGCGATCGATTCGAGAAATGATTTTGCAATAATTAACAAATGTTAATACAATCAAGATAGCCATTCATATCTTACATCTAAATATGTCCGACAAACCTTTAGGTAAACCGCGCTCTTTGTGGCGAGTAATTTTGCTGTCTGGAGTCAGCTTGCTGCTATATTACGGATGGTACAAATGGATTATTCAAGAAGAATTGCGTCGCTATAACGGCAGCGGTTGGTCGGGAACTCTTTGCTTGCTTCCTTTTGTTTTAGGAGTAGCCGTCCCCCAAGCTTTGCGGATATTCGATCCTGACGTTCCCGGATGGTTTGGTTGGTTTTCTTTGCTAGGTATTGCTTGGATTTACATCGTGCAGTTCAAACTTTACAACACAGTTAACGAATTGTACCGCCAAGAAGGAATCAAAGAACCGCTAACAGTTTGGTGGATTTTTGTACCTGGTTTAAATTTAGTTGTCGGCTTGCGGCAAATTCACTTTTTGAGCCAGTTTTGGGCGAGAAAACAGGGAATTGAAGTTAAGGATAACTTAGCCGAAAGCATTCCTTTCCTCTCAGCTAACGCCTAAATACATTAAGCTCCAATCGCTTGGCGCTGTGAGTAAATTTCTTCTATAAGCAGGTCACGCAGTTCATCCGCAATGTCCGTGGGAGGGTTGCCTGCGAGGGCGCGTCCAATCAGGCGTTCTGCTTCTCGGAGTTGGGCACACTCAATGCCGAGTACGGCGGCGCTCCGATGCAGTATAGAACGAGTAGGCTCAAAATCCCATTCGTTTGCTACTAAATCCGCTGCCGCCCGTTCTTTCGCAAAGGCGGCTCTGGTGAGTGCAGTCACTTGGTCGATATCACCGCACTGACGGGCGAGAACTGCTCGATCAACCAGTTCCATTGCTTCGTGGTGAAGGGCTTCTACGGTCTGCATTTTTTGACGATCCGTGCTTTGGGAGTACCGAACTCAATTACAGATACATAGCCAGGAGCTACGTCATCTGAAGGGCGGATTTGTTCTAATTTTATGTTAACTCTGGCTTGAATAATGCTGTCAGAACCTTTACGAATCCCGGAGACTTCTAAGCGGGCTTTACGCTGAAATAGTGTGCCTGAATCTTCGAGCGAACCAAGCCAAAAGTCAAAACCTAACCCTTTACCTTTGACAGAACGTTCGATGATGGTGAGTCCAGTGAGGTGAGGGATGATCAACGCCGCGATACCGTAGGCTCCATATTCAGTGGCAACTTCTCGATCGGCGTTGAAGCGACGGATAGTATCATCGATCGCATCCCATTGAATTTGGATTTCACAGGCTTGAATCCCCTCGATTGTCAGCTTCACAGGGATAGAGTGCCCTCCATCGTCGAGGCAAACGGCGGCTGCATCTGCACAGATGGCTCCGAAGGTGAGTGACCAGCCTGGACGTTCGGGCTTGTTGTCGCGCAGGTCATTGAGGGAGAGAATTTTAATCGGGTTAAGGTGGGTCATCAGAGGAGATGGCATGGCGATCGCATCTCCAGAATCTTACAGCATATAGTCTTCAGTCATTTTGTTATTTTAGCGGGTTCACCCGAATTTATAGTTTAAAACCAAAGTATTGGTAAACCCGCCCTTACCGAGCGACTCTTCACCAGAACCTATTCTGCAAATCCGCAAAAATGAGTTTTAGTTCCGGTTCATTAACCCGCTTAATTGCTTTAGGAATACTTACCCACTGCCGCTTCCTCTTGCCAGCTTCCGGCCAAATTTCCAGAACTGCTTGCACTTCCAGTAGAAATACTCCTACCTGACAAATATAGCCAGACTTTTGATACTCGTAGGTTCCTAGCAAATCCGGGAATACTTTACCCAACAAACCTGCTTCTTCCCAAGCTTCCTTGGCGGCGGAATCTTGGGGAGTCATGTCAGGTTCAATTAATCCTTTGGGAATCACCCAGCGCTTGCTAGCCGAAGAAGTAATTAACATTACTTCAATTTCTCCCTCTTGAATGCGGTAGGGAATTACCCCCGATTGCTCAACCAGTAAAGCGCTTTTTATACTCATGATTTCTGCAATATTTGTGGCTACCAAAGCTGCTGTAACCTCATGAACGGTTTACAAGTAAAAAATAAAAATAGCATCCTGGTTCTCGACACTTCCCAAGTTGAGACAGCAATAAAGTGGATAATAAACATATTTGGCTTTTCCCGTCTGTCGAAAATAGGAAATTCCCAGGCACTCCCACTGAACAATAATATTATTATAATAACCGCGTGCAATCATCTACCGACAAGCAGATAAAAGCCGATCGCCAATATCTGCCTTTATCTGCGCTGGTATGGGGTTTTACACCTAATCTTTCTTCGCCTTAGCCTCCAAATTTTCCATCCGACTCCTCAAATCTTGATTCTCCTTTTTCACCTGGTCTAATTCCTCCCGCAACTGCTTTACCGCTGCATCAGAACCAGCATTTTTCTGAACTCTTTGCAAAGCTTCATCAGCCATGCGGCGGACGCGGCCATCGGGAGTTTGGTCAGCTAAAGAACGCAAAATGCGAATTGCTTTGCGAGTTTGCATTTGTCCTAATCCCACTACTACAGAGACTTGAGTCAAGAAAAACGTCTCTTTAGATAATTCTGCCAATCGCTGCAAAATCCGTTCTAAATTGACCTTGGTTTGACCAGTCGAAATTGTGCCCAAAGATCGAATTGCAGCCAAGCGCAAAGCTTGCGGAGTACCCGCGGCTGTGTATTTCAAAATTAGATTCAGCGCATCTTCAGAAGTTTTCATTTGCGCCAAACCTGCGATCGCACCCGATCGCACTACTTCATTCCACCCCTGACGCTCTTTCAGCACCAATTTTAAGTCTTTCAGTACCTGTTCGTCGGTCGGTTTTTCGTCGGGGTTAGCCCCTGCAATGGAGCCCATAGCACTCGCTGCTGCTGCTTCTACGTAATAGCTGTCGTCGCCTTTTTCGACGATCGACCTCAGCGTTTTATAAGTTTCGTGAGTTTGGATTTTACCCAGCGCATTCACCACAGCGCGACGAACACGAGCATCTTTATCTTTTAAACCACTTACTAAACCTTCAAAAACTTGGTCGAGTTTAATTTCAGCTAACTGGCCGGCCACTTCGGCCCGTACTGCCCAAAACGGCTCTTTCTTGAGAACTTCTGACAGCGTTTTCACCGCTTCCAGCCCTCCCTTTTTCGCCAAAGCGTGGGCAGCGTAAATCCGGGAAACAGGGTCTGGATCGAATTGCAACTGAGCTTTGAGTTCGGCAACTCCATACTCTAAAACAACTGTTTTTAAGTAACTATTGCCGACATCGAAACTGATAAACGCAGGCTTCTCTTCTAGGGGGAAATAGAAGCTTTGCTCGCGTTCGTATATTCTGACTGTGAAAGTTTTTAGGTTAGCAGTAGAACGGGCATAACTGTTATCTTCTGCATCTTTTTCCGGCTTGTAACCGAAGCCTATGGGAATTTTTAGGTCAAAGACCTCTTTGCTGTTGCCGTTGCCATTTTTGCTATCTTTTACCTGAGTTTGGGTGACAGTAACTTTTGCTAATTTGCTGTCGCCATCCCAGGAATAAGCAACTTTATAATCTGGATGACCGCCGCGATAAACGTACTGGTCAAACAAAAACATGAGATTGCGACCGGTAGCCTTTTCTATCGCCCTGAGCAAATCGATGGTTTCTACAGTTTTGTGAGCGTTATCCCGCACAAAAGTGTGAATTGCTTTGTAAAATAATTCGTCGCCCAACTCGGCGCGAATCATGTGATAGACGCAAGCGCCTTTTTCGTACAAATGGCGATCGTACAATTCAATGGCTTCGCGGTAAACGTTAGTAACGATCGGGCGCCGGTAGCGGGAACTGTCTTCAGCTAAATAATTGCGGGCTTCATTTAACATATAGTAAGCCGCGTCTTCTTTGCCATATTCTTTGTCAGTCCACAGCACCTCGGAATAAGAAGCCATGCCTTCTTTCAGCCAAGCATGAGACCAATGTTTAATTACTACTAAATCGCCGAACCACTGGTGAGCCAATTCGTGGGCGACTAAGCTTTCAGTGCCACGATTGTCGAGGGTGGCACGTTCGTCTAACAAGCACCTATCTGTCAGCAAAGTTGTGGAAGTATTTTCCATACCGCCGAAGATGAAATCATCGACGCAGACTTGAGCGTATTTGGGAAAAGGGTAAGGATAGCCAAATGCTTGAGAGAAAAATTCAATCATTTGAGGCGTTTTGCCCATGCTGCGCTTAGCGTCTGCTTCGCGGCTTCTTTCCACGTAATAATTAACTGGTTTTCCGTTCCATTCGTCTTTAATTTCGGCAAAATCTCCAACTGCTAAGGTCATTAAATACGTCGGATGTACCTGGCTTTGGAACCAGTGATAAATTTTTTCGTCGCCTTCGTTTTTTGTACTAATTAATTCGCCGTTGGAAATAGCAAATAGTTGTCTCGGAACTTGCACTCGAATTTCTGAAGTAGCGAGTTGTCCAGGATAGTCGAAACAGGGAAACCAGAAGCGGGAATCTTCGTCTTCGCCTTGAGTCCAAACTTGTGTTGGTTTGTCTGGATAGTGTTTGTCCGGGCCGACGAAATAGAGACCGCGTTGGGGTTTTTCGACCCAGTATTCGATCGCAATTGTAATTGGTTGGTAAGCTTCTGTTGGTTCGTGCAGTTGAATTTGCAGCACTTCGCCGTCGCTGTCGAAATTTTGCTCGGTTTCGCCAACTTTTACCGATTGAATGTTAAGGTTTACCGCATCTAAGGTTAATTTGTCAATGCCGCTGCGGACTGGATTGAGTCGGATGCTGCAAGTGCCGCGAAAGCTTTGTTTGGGAATATTCAGCACTAAGTCGAGGAAAATGTGCTCTACTTGACCGGGGCGATCGGGGTTGTAGTGGGGTCTGGCACCGGGCATCTCGAAGGATTTGTGACCGTTTTCAGAATCAAAGTAAGTGTGTGACATTGTGATGGCAAAGTGGTGAGTCGATCGGCGATCGCTGGCAGCGCAGATCCGGCTGAAGTGCCAGCTTATTATAGAGTAGCGCGTCCTAGTTGCTGTTGTCGCTAACTTGTTAAAAACTGGGTCGATCGTTGACGGGATGGAAAATATGATTTTTTCGCTACAATATCAGCAAGGCTAATGTCTGGAATCATCAGCCTGCAATTGAAATTGAGAGGGAAATCTGTATGACAGCTACACTATCAGTTCCCAGTTCGATCGAATCTTGGCTTGGCGACGAAGCCGAAGACTTGCTCACCCATCAAGCAAAAGTTTCTAAAGATTTGTTGCACCTGCCGGGCCCGGATTGGGTCGATCGCATTTTTGCTCAAACCGACCGATCTCCCCAAGTTTTGCGATCGCTTCAGCAACTCTATTCTAGCGGACGCTTGGCAAATACCGGCTATTTATCCATCCTACCGGTAGACCAAGGAATCGAACACTCGGCGGCCGCTTCTTTTGCACCGAATCCCATCTATTTTGACAGCGAAAACATCATCAAACTAGCAATCTCTGCTGGCTGCAATGCTGTCGCGACAACGCTGGGAGTTTTGGGAAGCGTATCTCGCAAATACGCGCATAAAATCCCTTTTATTGTCAAGCTTAATCACAACGAGTTGCTAACTTATCCCAATCAATTCGACCAAGTAATGTTTGCGACCGTCGAGCAAGCTTGGAATTTGGGAGCGGTTGCAGTGGGAGCAACAATTTATTTTGGTTCGCCGGAATCGACGCGACAAATCCAAGAAGTCAGTCAGGCTTTTGCTCACGCTCACGAATACGGAATGGCGACAATTTTGTGGTGCTATCTCCGCAACGATATCTTTAAACAAGACAAAGATTATCACGTTGCAGCCGATTTAACCGGGCAAGCAAATCACTTGGGAGTAACAATTCAAGCTGACATTATCAAGCAGAAATTGCCAGAGTGCAATAACGGTTACGAAGCTGTGGCTAAAGCTAGCGGCCACAGTTACGGCAAAACAGACAAGCGCGTTTATTCGGATTTGACAACGGATCACCCGATCGATCTAACTCGCTATCAAGTGCTCAACTGTTATGCGGGAAGGATGGGTTTAATTAACTCCGGCGGTGCTTCCGGAAAAAGCGATTTTGCAGAAGCAATTCGCACGGCGGTAATCAACAAGCGCGCTGGGGGATGTGGCTTAATTTCCGGCCGCAAAACTTTTCAGCGTCCCTTTGAAGAAGGCGTAAAATTGTTCCACGCCATCCAAGACGTTTATTTGTCGCCAGAAATCTCGATCGCCTAAAAATTTACCGCACAGAGATTTGCCTCAATATTACAACCTAAATGTAGGTGGACACGACCCACAAATTGTCGTAAATGTAGGGTGCACACTGTGCACCTTATGTGATTTAAATTCCTTAATCTAAGTTGCAACTTAGCTGTAGTATTAATACTAGCTGAACATCTATACAGACACCTTATATAAATTTTAAAATGCCCTACAGCCTTGTTTTAAACCTGCGACCAGTTGCACCAATTCCATCCCAGTTTTTAACGGGACGGCATCTCCACGCTTTATTTTTGAACCTTGTGAGTGCTGTAGACACCGATTTGAGCGCGTACCTGCACGACCAATCTCAGGAAAAAGCTTTCACTTTAAGCCCTTTCCAAGTAAGGAGAAAAGAGCCTTACAAAAGCAGTACGCCGCCGCCGCAAAAGAGAGTTTTGCCTCCTGCTTCGCGCACAATATCTCCGGCTGTACAATGGGAACACAAGCAAGCTATTCAGGAAAATACGCCGATTTGGTGGCGAATTTCTCTGCTGGATGACGGTTTGTTCGATCGGCTAACTCAACTTTGGCAACAACTTAATTTCGAGAGCCCTTGGCATCTCGGGCCGACAAATATATACATTACTAATATTTTGAGCGAACCGCAATCAAACCAGCCTTGGGTAAACTTTTGTACTTACGCCGAATTGTTCGAGAGAGCTTCGGAAACTGAGCGCCAAATTGCTTTTACTTTTTGCACTCCTACGAATTTTCGGCAAGGTGTATACGATAGTGCTATGCCCACTCGTGAGAGTATTTTCGGCAGTTTAGCGAATCGCTGGAACAAATACAGCAGGATGGCGATCGAACCTACTTTCACAGAAGCTATTTTCCCCAGTTTCTTCGATGTCCGAACAGAAGTTAGTACGGATTCTCGCAGTAAATTTATTGGCTGCGTCGGCGATATTAGTTACCGAATTATGGGAGATATAGCTCCTGCTACTATCAAGCAAATTAACACTTTAGCAGATTTTGCACTTTACAGCGGAGTCGGGCGAAAGACGCCGATGGGTATGGGAATGACTCGCCGGTTGCAGGATTTTTAATCATTCACTTTTGGGCTGAATTTCACTGACGATTTCATAAACATCAGTGTCGGGAAGTTTCGCAAACAAAGGCGTCATCTGCTTTAATATTTCCTGATAAGCTTCGCTTTGATTGGCGGCCATCTCTTCTACGCTTTCCCAAAAAATGATGGCAATACCTTTGTCTGTATTGGGCAATTGCAGCAAATACGCTCCCTTAAAACCTGTTGCATAAGTTGCAACGGCTTTTTCAAAAAGTTCTTCGGCTTCTTTAAATTTTCCCGGTTTAAATTCGCCAATGGCAACGTAGGCAAACTGATGTCTGAGAAAGTCTAGAAATTCTGACATATCTTTTTCCTCACTCAATAGCGATACACCAAGTTATATTTTACCCGATCGCCAGAAATTTGTGAACTTCACAGGTAGGAGTTTCGGGCTTAGCTCATCGGCGGATTTATTAATTACACGTAACTGCGATCGCCACTCAAATAGAAACTTTTTGAGTCAGGCGGCTGGAATCTTTATTAAATAAACGATTGAATCGCTGATTTTAGACGTTCACAATCCTAGGTACGCCGGAGCGACTTCTAACGCTATTACACAAGGTAAAGCTGCTGACAACTCAAGTCTTGTGTGTAACTGCGAGCATACACAAAGCCGTAAAAAGTTCCCAGTCAAAAGCGGTTTTTTGCAATAACCCTATTGAATTCTTTAATACTTAACTGTAACAATTATAACAGAGTCATACAAATAAAGTAAAGAGCCACCTTAAACAAATGCCAAAAATATTAGTAATTGAAGACGATCACTTAATCCGAGAAACGGTATTAGAACTTCTGCAATCGCGCGGTTTTGAAGCTGTCGGCGCCGAAAATGGAAAAGTTGGTATCCAGTTAGCTGCCCAAATTCCCGATTTAATTTTGTCTGATGTCATGATGCCAGAACTAAACGGTTTTGAAGTATTCGCAGCCGTGCGATCGCACCCTGCAACCGCCAGCATTCCGTTTATTTTTATGACGGGTTCAGAAATGGAAAAAGCCCTGGAACTCAAAGCAGACGGCTATCTCAAGAAACCTTGCAGCCTAGCAGAAATGCTCGCGGCGATCGCCACTCAACTAGAAAAACCGACAGTTACCAACCCACAACATCAAAAAGTACAGGACAATTCTGCGCCATCAAATCTATCCTTTCGCGCCAGGAATCAAAAATTTAGGTTTGAGATTGCGTCGGTTTGCTGGCAATGACACGCACGGTAACGTTATTGATACATAAGTTGAGGGAATTTCAAATTGCTTCCAGCCAGAGGTGGCTTAGACTGGGTATGTTGAATTTGGTTAAAAAATTATGAACGCACAACCCAAAGGCCGCCTAGTTTGGAATCACTCTACCCACCTTCCCGGTTTGATACCAATTTTAGAGCGCCTCACCCTAAAAATGGGCATTCAAACCGTTACTCCAGGCGTCATCAACAAAGTTAAAGGACACATCCCCCGCATGACATTAAGAGTGTCAGTACCCATCCGCGGGGGATTTAAAATCATCGCCAGACAAGGCAAAACCGTACAAGAAGTCTTTATATTAACCACTCTCAGTCAAGGGGACTTGGAAGAGACGATCGCCCTAACTCTAGCCAAGTGACAATCTTTGTTTGGCAAGCAAAGCCCGGGCTCTAACTGAAGCAGTTTCGTCGCGATCGACAATTTCGTCAAACCTGGCCGAAACGTCCGCTAGCCAATCCGGTTTAACAGCCACACCACCCGCCAAAGCTTGCAAACCCCCCGCTGCTGCGTAGCGAACCACCCATTCCGGGTCTCGGGACGCTTGCAGCAGCGTTTTAACCGCGCTAATTTGAGCCTCTAAAACTTGTTCTGCTGGCATAAGTTCCCAGCAAATCGTCCCCAAACCCCTAGTCGCCGCCCGCCGGACACTCAAAGCAAAGTCATTCGCCGCCGCATCGAGCAAAATCTCCAAACCCCTGGGATCGCCAATTGCCGCCAAAGCCCGAACAGCCCAAGCTCTCGCCCCGTAATTGTAGCCGTCAAGCTGTTCTAGAAGCGGTAGCACCGCAGGTTCTCCGAGTTTAATCAGCCCATCAACTGCTGCAACAGCAGCGCCTGGGTTGTTGTAGCCGAGCACTGTAATTAAGGTAGGAATTGCTTGTTTTGAGGGAGTCGCCGCCAGTGCTTTGACTGCATTTAACAAGCCTTCGGAAGAATCTGCTTGTTCGACAGCCTGAATTAGTTCTAATGCCATTTACTTATAGTATTTACAGCAGGTTTACAAAAGATTTGAGATTTTAGATTGCTAATTTTAACAGTATTTCCTATGAACCTAATATCCCTTGAAGTTGCGCTATCATCTCGGTCCGAGAACAAACATTCAGCTTGCGGAACATCCGTTTGAGAGCTTGCTTGACAGAATTTTGCGTAATCCACAGCGCTGCACCAATCTCAGCATTTGTTAGTCCTTGTGCTACCAGTTCAGCAATTTGTACCTCTCGCGGTGTCAAACGACTCGCTAACGCCGAAATGAATCTTGCCTCCGGCACCTGTAACTTTGCCAGACGGGCTGACAGGTGAAGACATAGCGCGCTCAAGCGAGCAACTTCCCCACCACCAAATGCAGGTGTATCACCGACGCGGGCTAAATTAACTGTACCAATAAGACGACCGTCGCCTACAATTGGTCCAGTTATTATGTGTTCGTGATCGTAGTAGGCGCAACAGCGCTGATAAAGTTCGCACTGCTTCCAACCTCCCAGAGGTAGCACCATTTCTTCGTGAGCGGGAGCATGGCAGTCAACCACGTAGCGCAACACCGGATCGACGGCTCGACCAACTTTTTCGTAGCGCTCTACAAAAGCACTAACATTGGGTACGCCGTGAACATCCATCTCGGCAATGCCGGAGTGTTCGCCAAAAAAATAGATTCCCCAGCGCTGTACTCCAAAATGCTCGCCCACTCCATCCATAAACCGCAGTCGAAGTTCGCGCTCGTCGCGAGCAGAGGCGATCGCGTCAAATAGGGCATAAAGAGAATTAGTCATTGATGGGTTCAAAGTGTACTCACTTGGGGACTATGCAATTTTGAGATTACTTCCTACCATAATCTCTAGCAAAGGTTCCAATAATTTGAAAAATGACAACTCAAACAAAATATTGCATTGGTCTGGTGATTTTTCCTGGCATGACTCAACTCGATATGACTGGCCCTTACCAGGTATTTTCCATGATGGCTGACACTCGTGTTCTGCTGTTGTGGAAAACTCTCGAACCAGTGACGAGTAGCGAGGGGATGACGATTTTACCTACCGCCACCTTCAATGGCTGTCCGTCTTTAGATGTTTTGTGCGTTCCCGGTGGCGCGATCGGGCAGGTGGAAATGATGCAGGATGCGGAGGTACTGGAATTTCTGCGCCAACAGGGAAAAACAGCAAAATATATCACCTCGGTTTGTACGGGTTCTTTGATTTTAGCTGCTGCTGGACTCCTTCAAGGATACCGCGCTGCTTGCCATTGGGCATTTCGCGACCAGTTAGCAATGCTGGGGGTTGAAGTTGGGACTCAAAGAGTGGTTGTCGATCGAAATCGCATCACAGGCGGTGGCGTAACTGCTGGTATCGATTTTGGATTGGTGGTTGTTGGCAAACTCTGCGGCGAGGAAACTGCCAAAATGATTCAGTTACTTCTAGAGTATAATCCCGCACCACCTTTTAATGCTGGTTCTCCCGAAAGTGCTGGAGAGGTTTTAGTTGAGCAAGTGAAGAATTTGGGCGAACAGCTAATAAAGGCATCCCTGGCAGCAACGAAGCAAACAGCGCTCGGATTGGGTATTAATCATTAAGTCAATAGTTACCTGTGCTATTTACAAAAGGCTATCCATTAAGTTCATAACTTGGATAGCTTCATCTGACAAAGATAGTGATTCTTGTTGATTGAGGTGATGCTCCAAAACTCCTTTGAGAGCAATCAATTTCAGGCTATTTTCTGCTAAAGTTTCAGAAATAGCTTGCGCTCCCGGCAAATAGCCGATCGCCCCCAAGTCCATCAAAGCCGATCGTCTCAACTGCAAATTATCCCCATTCAAAGCAGTTACCAAGCGCTCTCCGTAAACCCGCTCACCAGTTAACTGATACATCGCCCGCGCCGCAGCGTACTGCACCCGCTCCACAGAATGTTCTAAAAAAGGTGAAATTAGCGCTATTGCTTCTGTCGCTTCCAGCGTTCCCAAAGCTTCAATTACCGAGTCATAAGGCTGCACTAGATGTGCTTTTCCAGGCACTCGCACGGCTGCGGAAATTCCCCCATCTAAGAGTTGCATTAACGGTGGAATAGAATCGCGATCGCCCAGCATTTCGAGAGCTTGAGCCGCGGCTTCCCGCACGTAATAATCGGCGCATTCCAAACAGCTAATCAGGGCCGGTAAGGCTTGTTTGTCCCCCAATTTACCCAGGGCCCGGGCCGCATTTCGCAATAGGGAATAGTCGCCGATTTTTGTTTGTTCTGATTCTTCTTGCAATGCGGCAATTAAACCTGCAATAGCTGCCGGTTCCTTGACTCGAAATCGACCAATCCACCAAGCAGCATAATACCGGAGACTGTAATCTTGGGAGCGCAAATTGGCGATCGCCTGTTCAACAGTTAAAGACTCGCCCTCAGCTACACCCGCCGGCGGTGAGTCGGATTCGTAATAATTCATAGTCATTAGTTAAGTTATTAATTATTAGTTATTAGGCGATTGAAATCGCTGCTACACAGATAAATTTAGGGAAACTCGGCGATTAAAATCGCTACTAAACAGACAAAACCCGCCTGGGCGGGTTGGATTAACTCTTAGTCCGCTTGGAGTGGACGAAAGTTTGTCTAGCAGCGATTTCAATCGCCCGTTCTAGCTTATCTAGGAGCGATTTTCATCGCCCCTTCTAGCTTGTGTCGGAGCGATTTTCATCGCCCCTCCCACCAAACTATTGGTGCTCACCCGATGATTCATGGGATGACTCATGGGATGACTCATGGGATGATTCTGCACCCGCGCTTAAAGGATGAATGCTGACAATTTTCCCGCCCATGCGAGTAATCCGCTGCATTTCTTGATTCATCCGATTGTAAGGCACGTTGATAAATGTACTCGCGCTCGATCGAATCGAATAATCCACATTATTTGTTTCATCGCTTTGGCGCAAGCCCACAACTTCATACCGAAAGCAGCGACCAGCCGAAGCTGTATTGCCACTTTTTCCACCTACAATTTGACCCAACATAAGCTTCTTGGTAATTGGTAATTCTGACGGTTGACTGTTGACGGTTGACTGTTGACGGTTGACTGTTGACTAAAAGCTACTAACTGCCAACTGCCAACTGCCAACTGCCAACTGACTAAATTGCAGTAATGCTGGCGATTTTCCCGCCCATGCGTTGAAATTTCTGCATTTGCGAGGACAAATCCTCAACAGGTACGATGAAAGCCTTGCTGCTGCGGCGCACGCTGGGATAGCCGCCTGTGCGAATGCCCGAAACTTCCACGCGCAACAGTCGCCCTTCTTTGCCGTAAGCTGCCGCGCCGCCGAAAGTGCTTGCGGGAGTTACGTTTCTGGCAGAAGGCCGATATGCCCAACCTTCGTTACCGCCGGAGGGACCGACTACAGGCGTAGCGGTGTTAGTGCCGAGTTCGACAGCTAAGCGAGAGTTGTTGCCTTCTAGTTGAGATGTATCGCTGTTTGCATAGCCACGATACAACCGGAACATCCGGGTAAAACCGACGGTTTTTTGACCGCGCTGGGTGTTAAAGCCGCGGTAGTAAGGCACGATACTCTCGCCGAAGTTTTCTTGATACTCTACTGAATCGATGTAAGAATCAATATCAGCGTCGTAGCCTTGGGTTTGGTACAAATCTAAGTGCTCAACTACTTCAGATTCGTCGTAGGGAGCGCGACCGAGCAAGTGTTTGTAGTTTAGTTCGATCGTCCGAGTTTGGAAGCTGTTGTAGAAAAACTTGGTTTTGTACAGTTCTGACTTAGCTACAGCCCGTACAAATTCTCGTACAGTCAAACTGCCGTCCCGCAGCAAAGACTCGGAACTGGTAAGTCGCTCGGATTTCATTAAATAGTCGTTGCCCAGCACCTGACGGTAAACCGCACGAATCACAGTTTCAACGTCGTCTTTGGTGTAGTTTGGGCGCAGTTCTACCTTCGGCGCATCGCTCAATGCGGATGTTCCCAGTCTGGACGCTGCTGTCGTAATCGCCACCAGATTTTCTCCTAAATTATTAATGACAAAAGTTTAATGCTTGGTTGCACTTGAAATTTTTAGGACTAAGGATAATATGCCTCAAAGTAGGGTGTGCACTGCACACCTTACCTATACACATAAAATTGAAGAATTTTTTAGCCTTAGTCCTAATTTGCTAAAGACGTTTCAAAAAAACGTCTTTACAAACTTTAAGCTGTGGTAATACTTACCACTTTGCCGCCACATTTGTTGATTTGCTGCAAGCGACTCGAAAGTTGCTCGTAAGGCACGAGATATTCGGTAGTTGTCCGGCGCACTTGAGGGGAAAACTTAGCCGAACCTTGCATTGCGGTGACTCGGTAGAGTTGGCCGCGAGAACCGCCGGAAGTCCCGCCAAGGGCTTTTCCGGTGGATGCCGTGTATATAGGCGAAGCCATATTTCTCGCTACTTCCCAAGTCAGCCGGGCTTGGGTTTGGTTTTGGGCGCGATCGCTAGAAGCAAAACCCCGGTACAATTGAAACATCCGGTTAAAACCGACGGTTTTTTGACCTCTTTGGGTCGCGAAACCGCGATAGTAAGGCACTATACTGTCGCCAAAATTTTCTTCATACTCAACTGAGTCAATGTAAGAATTGATTTCAGCTTCGTAGCCTTCTGCATTGTACAAATCAACGTGGAAAGCAATTTCCGACTCGTCGTAAGGAGCGCGGCCCAACAAATGCTTGTAATTAAGCTCAATTAACCGCGTTTGCGAGTTCGGATAAAAAAACTTTTTCCGATAGGTTTCGGAATGTGCAATTGACCGCACAAAATCTTTCACTGAAATCTGCCCTTGCAGCAGCAGAGATTCAGCACTGGTAAGTCGTTCGCTCGACATTAAATACTCGTTGCCGAAAACTTGGCTGTAAGCAGCGCGAATTACTGCTTTCGCATCGTCTTGCGTCCAGTGGGGGCGCAGTTCTACTCGTCCCGCTTCTTCAAATGCTTTTATTCCCAACCGTTCTGCTGCACCTAATCCCGCCATCTTCGCTTCTCCCTTTTTTGCTTTAAAAACTGAAAACTGCTTAAAAAAAGTATTTGCAAAACTAGGCTTCGATCGCAGATGCCCGGAATTCTAAACAACCGCTAACACTTAAGCTAACAGCAGCTTACAATTCCGGGCATCACGCAAATCTAGCTCAGAGCGTTGATTGCGTAGTCGATGTAGGAATTCGCTTCAGTTGCAGCGTCGCCACTCAGACCGTGGTTGCCTTTGATGTACTTGAGAGCTTCAACGTACCAGCTAGGAGACAATTCAAATGTCCGGTTGATTTCGTCAACACCTGCAATCAGGTACTCATCCATCGGACCGGTGCCGCCTGCAACTAAGCAGTAGGTTACCATCCGCAGGTAGTAGCCGATGTCGCGAGAACACTTGGCTTTACCGGTTGGGGTAGAAGCGTAGTTCGGGCCTTGCATTTGTTGGGTGTACGGGAATTTGTTGTACACAGCTTGAGCTGCACCGTCGATCAAGCGCTGAGAGTTGGCGGTCAACGCTTTGGCTGCTTCCAAACCTGCTGCTGCTTGGCGGAAACGGCCGAAGGCGACTTGTAGTTCAGTGCTGCTCAGGAAACGGCCTTGAGAATCGGCTGCTGTTACTGCTTCAGTCAAAGGGGTTTTCATTGTTCTGGTTTCTCCCTAATGTTGTGTTGTTTTTGTACAAAAATGATTGTTTGCAAAAATGCGATGCTCGCTTCTTTACAAGAAAGGTTCGCTTGGCTATTTTTAGCCGACTGCATTGGCAGCGCGGTCGAAGTAGCTGCCGATTTCAGACATCAGCGAGCTGCAATCACCACGGGTAACACCGTTGGGGTCGTTAGCGATCGCGATTGCTGCTTCCTTCATTTTTTGCACGCCGGCTGCAACTGAGCCACCGGGAACTCCCAGAGCTTGGTATGTTTCACGCAGACCGTTCAAGCAGCGGTCGTCCAAAACGCTGGCGTCGCCTGCAAATGTTGCATAGGTGACGTAGCGCAAGATGATTTCCATGTCGCGCAAGCAAGCTGCCATGCGGCGGTTGGTGTAAGCATTGCCACCAGGAGCGATCAGTTGAGGCTGTTCGGCGAACAGGGTGCGAGCTGCATTGGCTACGATGCTGGATGCGTTGCCGGTGATGCGGTTTACTGCGTCAATCCGCTTGTTAGCGTCGGAAACCATGCTGCTGAGAGCATCTAGTTGACCCTGAGCTAGAAATTCGCCCCGAGCGTCAGATTGGGAAACCACTTTTGTAAATGCGTCAAACATGAAAGAACTCTCCTATTTGAGTTAATTGAGTTTGGTTGCGGTATAAAACCGTTAAGTTAAATTTGTTCAGGCTACGAGTGCCTGCAAGGGTTGAAATTTGATGCCAGCTAATCTGCTGGTCCCATCGATCTCTCCCTTTCCGCTACCTGCACTATTGTTACATTGCAACGGAGGTTTAAGAAACCTTAGAAAATTTTACACCTTTTATGAGATGCGACAAACCTTGTCAATCAGGGTTTTTGTTAACTTTGGCCTGTCGTTTCAACCCTCTGATAATCTTTATACAATGCTCGCCTGCGTTTGTTTATTACAAATTATTACAGAAACTTATCTCTCTAAGAAGGTAAATATTTGGGGTGCAAGTGCGGGCAAATCTCCTTCCTAGGGTAGATGCGCGAGGACACCCCTAAACGAAGAGTTTGCTTCGCTCGCCATGCAGTGGCGGTAGAACCGCCCCAAACCGTCCCGTGGGCCGATCGCCTTTGTTGGCTTTCTCTGGAAAACCGAAATTGTTAAGAAGTGTTAAGTAAATTAAACTTTTGGTAAAAGAAGGCTGGGGGAATAGGGAAAAAAGCAAAAATTCTGCCCAATGTCAGGATGTCTGCAGAATTCGGTGTGGGAAAAATCCAAAAGATTGTGAACCCCCTCGCCACAGCCTCAGCTTTTGCCGGAAACATCAGCATTTAGTGACAAAACTCAGCCGTTGGAAGTTGAAAGACCGGGCCCGGTCTTTCATAACGCCGGGATGGTTGGTCTGGGGAGTCATTGGGCTTGACCCGAGACCAACCATCTACTGTTTATTCTGCAGCAGTTGCAAAAAAACTTTCTTCATCTATCTATCTGTATCTATGTTCTGCTTCCCACAGGCTAGTCGCACGCAAGCGTATGGCAAGCTGAGCATTGTGGAGGGTGAGAAAACCAACACACGCGATCGACACGTGTTACCGCAGCGCCATTTTTCTTTTAACAAGGGAATAGATGAGTTCGGATACGAGCGTTTTATGACGTTTTTTTTAAGGTAGGTTTTAACCTGCCGCGCACGCTTGTATCAGAGAACTAAAGTCACTCTTGCTCTCGGCTTCTTTTCTGTTGAATAGCCAAAGGAATTGCTAATTTTTAGTATTGACATCCTCCCCGGCCGTACCGCAGGATTCCAAGAATCACTTCTTGGGCTTCCTCTTTCCACGACTCGGCTTACATTGAGGAGTTACCTCACCAATGCTCTTGTCGATGTCTTCAGAGGCGTTTAACGTTCCCGTGTGCCCCACGGTACGGAGTGCTAACTCAAGTATGTTAATTGCTGCATTCCAGTCTCGGTCTATTACAAA
This sequence comes from Microcoleus sp. S13_C5, assembly GCF_036700845.1. Classification (NCBI taxonomy): domain Bacteria; kingdom Bacillati; phylum Cyanobacteriota; class Cyanophyceae; order Oscillatoriales; family Microcoleaceae; genus Microcoleus; species Microcoleus sp. S13_C5. The sequence goes on along the minus strand of NZ_JAUBPR010000079.1, from coordinate 12,809 downwards.
ACCACAATGGTGACAGCGATGTGTTCTTTGACTCAAAGACTTCTTGATGACTTCCCCACAGTTGGAACAGTTTTGAGAAGTGTAGTGCGGTGGTACGGCAACCGTTACCACGCCAAACACCTTGCCAAAATATTCCAACCATTGACGGAAAGCCGACCATGCAGCATCAGATATAGACTTTGACAGTTGTCTGTTTCTGACCATGTTACGCACCTGCAAGTCCTCATAGGCAACCAAGTCGTTAGACTGGATGACGCATCTTGCCAACTTCACGGCAAAATCTTTACGCTGCCTACTTACCTTGAGGTGCTTTCGACTCCGGCGATTTCTCGCTTTGACTCTGTTTTTCGACCCTTTGGTCGTGCGAGAAAGTTTACGACTAAGACGCTTTATAGCTTTCTCGGACTTTCTCAGATGACGGGGGTTCTCGATTGTCTGACCGTCGGAATCGGTGTAGAAGTGAGTCAATCCAACATCGAGTCCAACAGTCTTACCCGTTGGCTTTCTCTTCTCTACCCGTTCTTGGTCAAGGCAAAACTGAACGTAGTACCCATCAGCTCTACGAACAACACGCACTCGCTTAATCTGCTTCAACTGGTAGAAGTGAAGGTCACGAGTTCCCCACATCTTGAAGCTTCCTGCTTCAAACCCATCAGTGAAGGTGATAGTTCGTCTATCGAACGACAACTTCCAGCCCGTTGTTTTATATTCAACAGAGCCATGTGTTTGATGCTTCTTAAAGCGTGGGAAGCCTTTCTTCCCACGCTTGTTTTTTTTGCAGTTGTCATAAAACCGAGCGATAGAACTCCAAGCCCGATCGGCCGAAGCTTGTCGAGCTTGGGAGTTAAGTTTGTCGGCGAACGGGAACTCTTTGGCTAGAACGGCGCAATAGGCACTCAACTCGTACTTGCCAATCCCCAAGTTGTCCAACCAGTATCTAAGGCAGCTATTGCGGACAAAGCGAGCAGTACGAATGGCTTCATCGAGCCGCTCGTACTGCTGTGCAAGTCCCTCTAGTTTTGCCTCAAAAACAAGCATACTTACGCTGACATAACTAGCGTAAGTATACCACAGTTAAAGGAAGCCGTCCTAGAAGGACGGGGCTTTAAACCGATTATTTTTGGTAAGGTGGATAAGTGCTATCAGCCGTAGGCCTAGAAACGGCGCGATCGAGCCTGCAGACGCAGTGAAGTTAAAAGCTTTTTGCTTCCCCGGCATCGAACCGCCCAACACGAGTCCCAAGTTAAACAGTTTTTTATTCAGAACTCAAAACTTAAAAGTCTCTCACTGTAATCAGCCAGATGGATCGGCTGTAGCTGTCCGGCCGCAACCACCTTTATGCCCCATGCTCGATCATAATTTATGTCTTCAAATTCTCCCTCTTCTTGGCACACCGTAGCAATTGACAAAACTCTCCAGCAGCTAAGCAGCAACAAAGACGCTGGCTTGAGCAGTCAACAGGTGTCAGAACGCTTGCAGCAATACGGCCCCAACGAACTAGAAGAAACAGGAGGCCGCAGTCCGTGGTCGATTTTTGTAGATCAGTTCACCAACATCATGTTGTTGATGCTGATGGGTGTGGCAGTGATTTCGGCTTTTTTGGACATTCGGTCGGATACTTTTCCCAAAGATGCGATAGCCATTTTTGCGATCGTCATACTCAACGGCATTCTCGGCTATTTGCAAGAGCAAAGTGCTGAAAAAGCGCTCGCAGCCCTCAAAAACCTCGCTTCTCCCCTAGTCAGAGTCCTGCGGGGCGGCAAAACTTCGGAAATAGCAGCCAAGGAACTCGTACCCGGAGACGTAATGCTGTTGGAAGCTGGGGTAAAAATAGCAGCAGACGCACGCTTGATCGAAACATCAAATCTGCAAGTCAGAGAATCTGCTTTGACAGGAGAAGCTTTAGCAGTTACCAAGCAAGCAGAGCTAGAACTTCCCGAAGATGCTTCCTTGGGCGATCGACTCAACCTGATTTTTCAGGGCACAGAAGTTGTTCAGGGACGAGCAAAGGCGATCGTCACCAACACCGGAATGCAAACTGAACTCGGCAAAATTGCCACCATGCTTCAGTCAGTAGAAAACGAACCGACTCCCCTGCAACAGCGGATGGATCAGTTGGGAAAGGTTCTAGTCTCCGGTGCCCTAACCTTAGTCGCACTTGTCGTCATCGGCGGCATGATTACCTTCCAGAACGGCGGCATCGGGTTCGATACCAGCAGGTGGGAAGATTTGTTAGAAGTTTCTCTAAGCATGGCTGTGGCTGTGGTTCCCGAAGGACTCGCAGCAGTCGTGACAGTCACTCTAGCACTCGGAACTAGGCGGATGGTGAAGCGAAACGCCCTGATTCGCAAACTGCCGGCCGTAGAAACTTTGGGCTCGGTAACTACCATTTGTTCTGACAAAACAGGTACTCTGACTCAAAATAAAATGGTAGTTCAGCTAGTGTCTACGGGCGACTGCACTGTCGCCGTCGCAGGCGATGGCTATGCCCCGATCGGAGATTTTACCGATCGCCTGACATCGGCCAAAATTAATAATTTAGAGGAATATCCAGAACTCGAATCTTTATTAATTGCCTGTGCAGTTTGCAACGACGCAGTATTGCAACAAGAACAGCAAGAATGGCAGATTTTAGGCGACCCCACAGAAGGAGCTCTGCTTTGTGTAGCAGGAAAAGCAGGCATTTATAAGGAAAAACAGTCTCAATTGCTGCCACGGACGGCGGAATTTCCTTTTTCTTCGGAACGCAAGCGGATGAGCGTGATTTGCGAAGTACCCGGCAGATCGGGACATTCGGGATTTCCCGCAGAAAGAGGACAGCAGTCGGATTATTTGATGCTGACCAAAGGTTCTCCTGAGTTGACTTTGGAGCGATGCAAAGGCATTATAGTCGGCGATCGAGTACAACCTTTAACCCAGGAAATGCGCGATCGCATCCTCGCCGAAAACAACAACATGGCAAGCGGCGGTTTGCGAGTCCTCGGGTTTGCGTACAAACTTTGGGAAAACCTGCCACCCGAAGGTTCTGAGGAAACCAGCGAACAAGACATGATTTGGCTGGGACTCGTCAGTATGCTGGACGCCCCGCGCCCGGAAGTGCGGGAAGCAGTGAGGAAGTGCCGCAATGCAGGCATTCGGGTGGTGATGATTACAGGAGACCACCAGTTGACAGCAAAAGCCATCGCCTACGATTTAGGTATTGCAACAGAGGGCGATCGAGTTCTCACCGGTCAAGAATTAGAAAAGCTCAGCCAAGAAGAACTCAAACAGCAAGTCGAACAGGTTAGCGTTTACGCCCGCGTCTCCCCAGAACACAAATTGCGGATTGTCCAAGCTTTGCAAAGTTGGGGCAAATTTGTCGCAATGACCGGCGACGGCGTTAACGACGCCCCCGCCTTGAAACAAGCCGATATTGGCATCGCCATGGGGATTACCGGCACCGATGTCAGCAAAGAAGCTAGCGATATGGTGCTCCTCGACGACAACTTCGCAACTATTGTCGCCGCCGCTGAAGAAGGGCGAGTGGTTTATAGCAATATTCGCCGCTTTATTAAATACATTTTGGGCAGCAACATCGGCGAAGTTTTGACAATTGCGGCCGCACCTTTAATTGGTTTGGGAGGAGTGCCGCTGACGCCGCTCCAAATTTTGTGGATGAACTTAGTAACAGACGGCGTTCCCGCTTTGGCCTTGGCTGTGGAACCGGGGGAACCGAACGTGATGAAAAGGCCTCCTTTCAGTCCGCGAGAAAATATTTTTGCACGGGGTTTGGGTTCTTACATAATTCGGATCGGGATTATTTTTGCAATTTTGACGATCACGATGATGTCCTGGGCTTACGGATATACTCACTCTGGTGGACACGGAGATCCAGATGCTTGGAAAACAATGGTGTTTACAACTCTTTGTTTGGCGCAAATGGGTCATGCGATCGCAATTCGGTCTAACACTCAGCTAACTATCGAGTTAAATCCCTTCACTAATGTTTTTGTTTGGGGTTCTGTGATTGTGACTACTATTCTGCAATTGATGCTGATTTACGTTCCGCCGCTGAGAGCATTTTTTGGCACTCACTATTTGTCGCCTTTTGAATTGATGGTTTGCTTCGGTTTCAGCGCCCTGATGTTTGTCTGGATTGAAATGGAAAAACTGTTTGTACGCTTGTACAAATCTCGAAAATAGTGTGACATGCTGACGGATACTGAGCTATGTTTGATTATTAGCTAGAGCCCTCGATTGGCTACTATTTTCAAGAATAGCCACCAGGGGTTGAAGTCCCTGGCTCACAGCGAAAGTCATCGCTATGAAGACTAAATAAATTGTGTCACGATTAAACATTTATTACTTCGTTATAATGTCATTGCGAGCGTAACGCTCGGCGAAAAGCGTAATTGCCAACGCTCGTGGTTGCCAACCTCTAAGGTGCGCCCGGTCGTGTACCCTACGATGACTGTATTACCAATTACCAATTACCGATTACCAATTATTGATTACCAATTACTAATATTATGTATTTGAAAACGCTGCACCTACGGCAGTTTCGGAACTACTTCGATCAAAAGGTAGCTTTTGACGCTCCCAAAACCATTTTAGTAGGAAATAACGCTCAAGGAAAATCTAACTTGTTAGAAGCGGTAGAGTTGCTTTCTACATTAAAAAGCCACAGGGTAGGGCGCGATCGCGATTTAATACTCGACTCAAAGCCGATGGGGCAAATTGATGCTACACTCGAACGCCAAACCGGAGCGATCGACTTAGCTTTAACTCTTCGCTCTCAGGCGCGTCGGACACTGAAGCTCAATGGTGAACCGCTGCGTCGCCATTTAGACTTTTTGAGCGTCTTAAATGTAGTGCAATTTTCTTGTTTGGATTTGGACTTAGTTCGCGGCGGGCCCGAAGGAAGGCGCAATTGGATCGATCGCCTAGTTATCCAGTTAGAACCGATTTACGCTCACATTTTGCAGCAGTACAACCAAATTTTGCGCCAGCGAAACGCTCTGTTGAAACGTTCTAAAGAAATCAGGAAAGCGGAATTTTCCGACAGTTTTGACAAGATGCGATTTATTGCACCCGAAAGTCCCGAACCGGAAAATACAGAAGACTTACCCATCCCCAATTCCCAATTCCCAATTCCCAACTCCCAATTCCCAATTCCCAGTTCAGAATTAGCTTTGTGGGACGCGCAGTTGGCGACAGCGGGCGCTCGCGTCATCCGCAGGCGCGATCGAATTTTGGAGCGTTTGATGCCTTTAGCTCGAAATTGGCACCGTTCAATTAGCGGTTCAGCAGAAGTTTTAGATGTGAAATACGATGCTAATATTGAAGTAGGGGCGGAATTTATCGCTAAAGATAATCTCGAAGGAGTGCGACAAGCATTTTTAGAGAAAATTCAAAAAAGGGCGATCGCAGAACAGTTTCAAGGAACCACTTTAGTCGGCCCCCACCGCGACGACATTACATTTACAATTAACAATACCCCAGCTCGTCAATACGCATCCCAAGGTCAGCAGCGAACTCTGGTATTAGCATTAAAATTAGCCGAACTGCAGCTTATTGAAGAAGTCGTCGGCGAAGCGCCTTTACTGTTGCTCGACGACGTACTTGCAGAACTCGATCTGAGCCGCCAAAATCAACTTTTAGAAACAATTCAAGAACGATTTCAAACTCTGATTACTACCACTCACCTAGGCGCTTTTGATGCTCAGTGGCTGCGACAAACCCAAATTCTCTCCGTCGTTGCGGGACAAATCAATCGATTTTAAATTTTAGATTTTAGATTTTAGATTGACAAATTTTCTGTTTCATGGTATTGCAACAAAAAAATGTAGAAAGTGGCATTATTAGCTCAATTCGAGATAGGATAAAGGTTAATTTTGATTGCCGCTTTCGCTTCCATTTTTCTAAACCTTATGAAGCATTACATTTCCCGTCTGTTAGCCCTGGTATTAGTTGTTGTCATCGGCGTAGCGGGCTGTACCAATGTTCCTGCCACTCTGAGTGGAGATTATGGCCAAGACACATTAGCATTAGTGAAGAGCTTGAGAACAGCGCTCACGTTGCCAGAGGGCACGCCGGAAAAAGCAGCCGCTCAAGCCGAGGCTCGCACAAGTATCAACGATTTTTTTGCGGCCTACCGCCGCGATCCCGCTCTTACCAAGCTGGCCTCTTTCACGACAATGCGGACGGCATTAAACTCTTTGGCAGGACATTACAGTTCCTATCCAAACCGTCCCGTTCCTGAAAAATTGAAAAAGCGTCTTGAGTCAGAATTTCAGCAGATTGAAGCTGCTCTTAACAGAGGAGCTTAATCTCAAAATTTAGGATCAAGGATAAATTTTAATAATTCATCTTTCATCCTTAATATTTGAGTGTTAACAATTTTTAGTAGAAATATCAACTGCTTTTAGCGCCCACTGTATCCAGGCGCTTTTTTATGCAGCATTTAGGGAAAAAATACTGAAAAATCGAACTGGATATGATATCAAATCCGGGCTTTTTACCCCCTTTATTTTTGAGTCCGCGAAGGCGCGTGCCTGCGCGCAAACACTTAGGCAGAGGAAAGTTTGTATAGCATAGCAACGTTTAATCGCGGAGTCTTATCTTACCCGATCGCCCTTATTGAATTTAAATGACCGCCAGATAAAATTTGCATTGTGCGATCGACTTGTGCCATAACTAAGTCAACGGAAAAAAGTAGAAAATTTGTAGCTGCTTGTTGAGCGCGATCGCAAAAAGGCGATCGCCACCCAATTTAAACTAGAAAACCCCATTCAATTCTCCCATGAAAATTGCACCAACTCGCATCGCGAATTTTCAACACCAGCGACGCTTTTTAAGTGCGGTAACTGCTGTTTTAACCAGTAGCTTCATCAGCCAGCTTGTTTTGCCTTTTATTGAAAATCAACCCGCTTTTGCCCAAACATCAGCCTATTGCCAATTATCCCAAGAACAGGTCAATCAAAAAGAAGACTTGCGCCGCGCCGCGCTGTCGGGAAAACCGGAATCTCAGCAAGCATATTTTGCTGTTTTGAGCAAACACGCGCGGGAAATAGCAGAATGCCGCCAAAAAACTTGGCCCGAAACCCAAGCCATTTGGCTGCGTTTGTATCCCTGCGATGTCAGGCCCGGAGAAATTGATCGAGTATTAGACAAAGTTGTGAATAAAGGCTACAACCAAGTCTATATAGAAACATTTTATGACGGTCAAGTGCTGCTACCAGTCGCAGACAATCCTACGGCTTGGCCTTCGGTTTTGAGAAATCGCGGTTACGAGAAATACGACTTGTTAGAAAAGGCGATCGCCAAAGGCAAACAGCGAGGTTTAAAAGTTTACGCCTGGTTATTTACCATGAACTTTGGGTATACCTATTCTCAGCGTCCCGACAGACAGCAAACCCTCGCTATCAACGGTAAAAATCAGACAACTTTAACAGTAGTTCAAGACCCAGGAATTAACGAGGACTTCGGAGAAGTTCCGGGCAATCAAGCCTTTATCGATCCGTATAACCCACAAGCACGGCAAGACTATACTTTGTTAGTAAATCAAATAGTCAAGCGCAAGCCCCAAGGAATGTTATTCGACTACATTCGCTATCTACGGGGTGTCGGACCCGCTTCAGTTGCTACCAAAGTTCAAGACTTGTGGATTTACGGCCCAGCATCGCAGCAAGTTCTTTTGCAGCGGGCTAGCAATCAGCAAGGCAGAGATTTAATCCAGCGATATTTGACTAAAGGATTTATCAATACTAATGATGTTCAAGCAGTAGTCAAACAGTATCCAACTGAGCGAGAACCTCTTTGGCAGGGCCGAATTCCGCAGGCGATGTCAGTAGCAACTCCACCTTCTAGAAGAGAGAATGCCGCATCAAGAACAGCCTCAACAACTCCCGCCACTAACAAGCCAAACCCTCCTGCAACTCCAACATCAAAACCGACACCGCCACTTCCCGATACCGGCATTCTGCAAAAAGACCTGTGGAAACTAAGCGTTGCTCACGCCGTCCAAGGGATTTTAGATTTTTTGGGAATAGCAATTCAACCAGCTCAAAGGATGGGAATTCCTGTAGGAGCAGTATTTTTTCCCACTGCAAATCAAGCGATAAATCAAGGGGGATATGATTCGAGATTGCAGCCTTGGGACAGCTTTCCGGCTGCTGTGGAATTCCACGCCATGTCTTACGGAAATTGCGGCGATGTAAGCTGCATTGTGCCACAGGTGCAGCGAACAGTGAGTTTAGCACCTGCGGGAGCAAAAATTATTCCTGCCATTGCTGGAGATTGGGGAAAACCTCTCAGAAATCGGCCGTCTTTGGAGATTCAAATGCGGGCAATTCGCTCGGCGACGCCGCAAATTAATGCGGTGAGTCATTTTGCTTTTGGGTGGCAAGAACCCGAGGATGAAAGGGCGCGGCAAACTTGCCGATTGTAGGGGGATTAGTTGTTGTAGAGATGCGATTTGTAGCGTCTCTACAAAACGGGATGTGGGAAAGCAGCTAACTGTTGGACAAACTCTTGATGTGCGTCACTGTTTAAGCCGGCTTGAAGAGTTGCGATCGCACTGGACATATCCCCGTCTAAGAGTGCTGGAACAGCCAGCCACAACCCCGGAAAAACTAGGCTGCGGATAATTCCTTCTGCATCAGGTAGCAGAGAAATATATTCTTCTTCCTGCAAGGAAAACCAATCAATCCGGCGATCGATTACTTGCCAAACGAGATATTCTCTCACCATGCTGCGGCGGTAAACTCGCTTTTTGTCCCGCAGATCGATCGTAGCGGTACTAGCAGCTATTTCGGCAACAAATTCCGGCGCGCCTACGATGTAGCCGTCATCACTGAGGCTAGTTGCACCGCCATGTCGGGAATCAATCAGCAGTACAGCATCGGGCTGGGGTTCGTTATCCACATCGAGACGCACGGTGGGGTTATCGCCGAGCCGAGTATGTTTGGTAAAAGCAGCATAGAAGCCAAGACAAGTCATCAGGCGAGCATGGGGTTCGGCGTGGGGTTCAAAGCGTAAGGGTGAAGCCATATAAACAATTCCTTCGATCAATTCTGCTTTTTTGAGTCCCGGCATCGCTGTATAGCGTCGCTCGAATTCGGCACGGGTGAGCAAATCGCCATTTTCCAAAGGAGGGATGCTGATGCGGCTGAGATTTGCGGGAGCAATCATGGCTTTTCTCCTGTTGTTATGCGTCGGTATCTTGAATTTTATCTAATTTTCGGCATAGCTGTAAGCCAGAGTTATATTATCAGAAATAAATGCTGTGGCAAATGAGTACCAAATTGGCCAATCAATGGGCGCTAAAAATCTTGTTCTTAATCGGATCGATCGCCCTAATTTCCCTTATTTCTGAAACTGGACAAACTGCAAACTCAAATTCGCTCGCCCAACAAATCGCACCCGTTGAAAATCCCCCGCCAAACCTGCTGAAACCCCCAAAACTAAAAACACCCCCTTCTCCCCCCGCAACTCCCTCTCCCAAACCTCCCCAACAACCTTTAGTCTTCGCACCGCCCGCGCAATTTCGCAGCCAAATTGTTTATAAAGCCAGTATTAACAACTCAAAAGTTATCGCCCTGACATTTGACGATGGCCCAACGCCGGAAACTTTGATAATATTAGAAGTTTTGCACAAACATCAAGTTGTGGGCACATTTTTCTGCTTGGGTGCAAATTTGCGGGAGTATCCAGAAATTGCGAAAAGAGTTGTGCAAGCGGGAAATGCGATCGGCAACCATACTTGGCACCACTATTCTCACAATGTTACCGAAAAAACAGCATCGGATGAAATAGATAATACTGGTGTTCATATTTATCGATCGACTGGGGCAAAAAGTTTCTTGTTTCGCCCTCCCGGTGGCCGCTTAAATAACGGTTTGGCAAATTACGCTAAAAAGAAAAATTATGTAGTGGTGATGTGGTCGATCGACCCTAAAGACTTTCTGCAACCTCCGGCCGCTGCGCTCGCCCGTACCGTGCTATCCCAAGCTTCAACGGGGGCGATCGTATTATTGCACGACGGCGGCGGAAATCGCCAGCAAACAGTCGAGGCACTATCTGCAATTATTCCCAAACTCAAACAGCAGAGATATCGTTTTGTCACCGTACCGCAATTGCTGGAAATGCAAGCTGGACAAAAACAGCGAATTGCCAATAAAAAATCCCCATGAACAGACATCTGGGCCCAATTAACTTACTCAGAATTTCCTCGACGTTCCGAAGCGTTCATCTGCGGTTAAAAATCCCAATTATGCTAAACTTATTAATAACCATAAAACCCTTTATTAATTATCATGCAAAAACTACCAGCAAGAGATATAAATCTCCGCTATCTAATCGATAAATTCGGTTTGCAGCGAGTTCGCAACAGCGAATTTTTCCGAGAATGGCAAGAAAACTTACCCGAAGTAACAGACTCAGAAAAACAATTGCTCGATCGCGTCCAAGACATATACTTCAACTTGGTAGACAACCCGCCTGTATTGGAAAATGCAGTCAAGCTAACAATCATCAGCCCCATTTTATTTATTGCCGGTCTGTATGAGTCTCCTTTTCAAGTCAAAGCCGAAAAGTCGATCGCCATTCAAGAAGAAGACGAAGGCAGAATCATCGAAGGCAAAATAGATATTCTAATTATGAAAGCAAACTTATGGGTGACAGTAATTGAATCCAAACAACTTTCGTTTTCAACTGACGAAGCACTTGCCCAGCTCCTGACATATATGCTGGCAGATCCAAATCCTGAAACTCCTACTTTTGGGATGATTTCTACAGGTGCTAACTTCTCTTTTGTGAAGTTAGTCAGAGGGGAAACTCCCCAGTATGCCTTATCTCCAGAATTTGTAATCCGCAATCCCGGCAATGAATTGTACCGGGTTTTGCAGATTTTAAAACGCTTGAGTAAACTTCCAGACTAGCAATAAAAGCCATTTTGAGTTATCTTTCAAAGCAGACAATATCTAATATCTCAAATTTCAAACTGGTGCGAGCATGGTAAATTACTGGATAGTCGGCGCTGTGGCAATAGCTTCTGTCTGCTGGGCAGAAATAATACGAGACTTTTATCACGTCGTGTCCCATTATTGGACACCCCTGCAAAAGCTGCACACTTGGCATCACCGCGTTTTCCGCCCCAATTTGACCCCCGTCAGCGAGACAATTTACAAGCAAGCACACTGGCGTCACGACGTGCCAGAAGCTGCGGCGATGATGGTTTTGGGCTTGTTGCTGTGGGTTGTAGCTTATTTTGGGCTGCCGGAATATCACTGGGGCGCTGCAGCGGGTTGTATTTATACTTTAGGCTTTTTGTTGAGCGCGATCGCCCGCGCGATCGGCATCCAAGGTGCAGACGAATTAACCGACATCACCCACCAACCGGGAGACTTCCTTACTCCCCCTGGCAAATGGTTAGTTAATAAACCCTATCACTGGCGCCACCACTTCGACAATCAAAATGCTTACTATTGCGGTACTTTCACCTTAATAGATAAACTTATGGGTACAGCACTTTCTCTCAAAGGCAAAACTGTAGCCGTCACCGGTGCATCGGGAACTTTAGGGCGTTTGCTTCTCAAACACCTGCACCAAGCTGGTGCAAAAGTGATCGCCCTCTCATCGGGAAATGAGGAAATTACTTTGGATGTAGACGGCGAAAATTTACCTGTAAAAACCGTAACTTGGCAAGCTGGCCAAGAGGCAGACTTAGCCCTATTGTTAGAAAAAATCGATATTCTCGTCATCAATCACGGGATTAACGTACAGGGAGAAAGAACAGGAGAGGCGATCGCCAACTCATACGAAATTAACACTTTTTCCGCGTGGCGGCTGATGGAACTCTTTTTCTTAACAGTCCGCACTAACGAAAACATCGCTTGCAAAGAAGTCTGGATCAACACTTCAGAAGCCGAAGTAATTCCCGCTGTCAGTCCCCTGTACGAACTCAGCAAACGCGCCCTGGGAGATTTAGTCACCCTGCGGCGGCTGGACGCACCCTGCATCGTTCGCAAACTGATTTTAGGGCCGTTTAAAAGCAACTTAAACCCGATCGGCATCATGTCTCCCGACTGGGTAGCACAGCAAATTGTCAAACAAGCTAAAGCCGATTCGCGCAATATCATCGTCACAATTAATCCTTTGACTTTTATCGTTTTTCCAGTCAAAGAGTTTTTTGTTTCCCTCTACTTCCAAATTTTCAGCCGGAAAGCGATTTCACAGATTAAAGCAGCGGCTGCCTCGGAAAAATCTAGCGTTGAATCTAAGATTAATTAATCCACCAAAACCGGGTTTTCGCAGGGGCGGCGGCTGTGACTGTCCGCCCTGCTGCTAAATTCCACAAAACTAAAGCCTTTCTCACATCGTCACGAGTAAGCTCACGCCCCCACTCCCCGAGCCGCAAACCCACTCTTCTGATTCATTGGGTCAAAACCGTTGACGGGGAGTGGAATCGAGAGCTGTTTCGGGCCCCATTGCCAACAGGGTTATGCTTACTGATACAAATTATTGAATATTATTACTAACTATTGTCTCTCCTGATTCACTTCTATCCGCACGGGGTACTGTACGCTACCCGTTGCTGGTGCGGAATGTGGGTTTCAACTATGCTCGTTGATTAGTTGATACGTCCAGGACTCATAAGTGTAATTTGATAGTGGTGGAATTGGGCGATCGCGATCGGTAAAGAGAACAAGCACCACACCGTTCTCGATCGGCAAAAATAAACTTTTGTAAAGGTTATACCAATTTAATATGAAGCTGCATAGAATAGGGCTTCAAGAATAAAATTGTAAGATGACAACGAACTAATTTGC
>NZ_JAUBPR010000245.1:0-2901 GCF_036700845.1 Microcoleus sp. S13_C5 | reverse complement strand
CTGGATTCATAATTTTGCGAGAGTGGTAAACATATTTAATTATGGACTAATGAGGGGCATGGTATCTCTGAGTATTTATACTCATCGCATAAGTGTTATGCTCCCGTCAAGCTCAACCTAGTTTCCTTCTCAGTGACGAAAGCGGCCCATGACCAAATCGTCCCTAAATTTATTGAAAAGTGGAAGAAAGAGCACAACCAAAACGTCATTTTTGAACGCAGTTATGGCGGGTCTTTAGCGCAAACCGACGATATCATTGCCGGCAAACAAGAAGCCGATGTGGTGCATCTTGCCCTCCCATTGGATGTGGTTCGCATCGAAGAAGCTGGTTTGATTAATTTTGGCTGGGAGGACAGAGTTCCTAGACGGGGAGTAGTTAGTCATTCTGTGGCGGCAATTGTCACCCGAGAAGGCAACCCCAAAGATATTCAAACTTGGGCAGATTTAGCCAAAGAAGATGTAAACGTGATTGCAGCAAATCCTCAAACATCGGGTATTGGCGTTTGGCAATTTTTAGGTCTGTGGGGGTCAGTAACCCAAGAAGGAGGCGAACCTCAACAAGCCCTTGATTTTGTGGGCAAAATCTATAAAAAAATTCCCACCCTAACCAAAGATGCCCGGGAAGCCAGCGACTTATTCTTCCAACAAGGTCAGGGAGATGCCTTAATCACCTATGAAAATGAAGTGATTTTAGCTGGAACTGGAACGAACCGACCCAAAACCAGTTACTTTGTTCCTCCCCTCAATATCTCTATCGATAATCCCGTAGCGATAGTTGATAAAAACGTGGATAAGCATGGAACGAGGGAAGTAGCAGCAGCCTTTGTCGATTTTCTCTATTCAGACGAAGCTCAGCAAGAATTCACCAAATTAGGCTACCGTTCGGTCAATCCCTTTATCGCTCAAGGCGCAGAGGTGCAATTTCCCCCAATTAAAACTTTGTTCAATGCTCAAGATTTAGGAGGGTGGTCCTTGATAAAAGAGAAGTTTTTTGCAAACGGTGCCATCTTTGACCAAATTAAGGGAAAGTTCTGAACCTAAACGCCTAATTCACTTTCTTTTTCCCAAACTTACACTCAAATGCTGTAAGCAACCCCGGTCTAAAGACACGGGGCTTCAGCAAACAAACTGAAGCCGTGCTTACCCGCCTAAGCCTTAAATGGCTACGTTACGGGGGTCAAAACACCGGAAAATGCGACGCTAGTTTTCCGCTCTGTTGATTGCAATTAAACAATTCTAAGGTCACTGGAATAGTGTTGCAAGCGTAAAAAGCCCTCATAACATTGGCAAAGCGAACTTTACGAGAAATCGAAGGGACACAACAATGTCTATCCAACCAAATTACGTTTTTGTTTTAGATGCTAACCGCAAACCACTAACACCATGCAAACCATCTTTGGCACGCAAACTGTTAAAGGTTGGCAAATGTAAAGTTTTCAGACTTTATCCTTTCACTATAATCTTGAAAAAAAATGTAGCTCAAGACCCGCAGCCTGTCACTTTAAAGATTGACCCCGGTTCAAAAGTTACGGGGTTTGCTCTACTTCTGAATTCCAATCTGATTTGGGTAGCCGAACTAACCCATCGCGGGCAAACGATCAAGGCATTGCTAGAATCGCGTCGTTCTCTGCGGCGCAACCGCAGAAGTCGGCAGACAAGGTATCGCCAAGCGAGATTTTTGAACCGAACTAGATCCAAAGGCTGGTTAGCTCCCAGTCTCCAACACCGAGTAGATACGACTTTAACTTGGGTCAACAAACTATCAAAGCTTGCACCCGTTAAGACAATCTTTCAGGAATTGGTTAGGTTTGATTTACAAAAAATGGAAAACCCGGAGATTTCAGGGATTGAGTATCAACAAGGAGAGTTGCAAGGCTACGAAGTCCGCGAGTACCTTCTTGCTAAATGGGATAGGCGGTGCGCTTACTGTGGCATAGAAAATGTACCGCTACAAGTTGAACACATACATCCTAGAGCGTCGGGCGGAAGTAATAGAATATCTAACCTGTGCTTAGCTTGCGAACCTTGCAACACAAAAAAAGGAATTAAAGACATCAAGATATTCTTGGCAAAAAAACCCGATATTTTGAAAAAAATCGTGGCACAAGCTAAGCGTCCGTTGAAGGATGCCACTGCTGTCAACTCGACTCGATGGGCTTTATTTAATCGCTTAAAAGCGACAGGTAAAGAGATCGTTACAAGTTCTGGCGGGTTGACTAAATTCAATCGCATACGGCTGAAACTGACAAAAACCCACTTCTTTGATGCCGCTTGCGTAGGCAATACACCTGAATTTTTCGTGTCAGCGAATCAGCCTTTAAATATCAAAGCGACGGGGCATGGTTCAAGGCAAATGTGTCGCACGGATAAATTTGGATTCCCTTCTAGGTATGTTCCGAGATTTAAGTTTGTGAAGGGTTTCCAGACAGGGGATATTGTAAAAGCCGTTGTTACTTCGGGCAAAAAGATGGGTACTTATACGGGTAGAGTGGCTGTCCGCTCATCTGGCAGTTTTAATGTGTCAACACCCCAAGGATTAGTCCAAGGCATTAATCACAAATATTGTTTTTCTATTCATCAAAAGGATGGGTACAATTATGGATCTTAAGACTGTTGACGGGATACTAAAGTATCCCGTGTCCCTTTTCCTCCCAGGGCTAAAGCCACTGGGTTTCCAAGCTACCGCGAGGTTTTTATGAAATTTTCTCGTTGGTTTTACCTAATCCCTCTCATCGTCATGGGCAACCTGATGACGAGTTGTGGCAATTCAGGAGATAAGGAACAGCAAATCAGTATTGATGGTGGTGCTGTGGGCTTTAGCGTTGGGAGCGTGTCACTTTTGCGATGAGTATAAATACTCATGAACCCACCATGACTTTTTTACCGATCATCAGTATAATA
>NZ_JAUBPR010000078.1:10728-31229 GCF_036700845.1 Microcoleus sp. S13_C5 | reverse complement strand
TCTCTTGTTTCATCTGTCGAAAGAATTCTTAAAGAATTTGGAGATAATTATGTAATTAATTTTGCTTAACTACTTAATCGAAGATACGCCCGTCACTAATCTCTACATCCTAGAACGAGGACAAGCCGATCGCTACCGCCGCAAACAACCGGGATTAATGTGGGGGAGTAGTTTGTTGCCGGGGGCGATCGGGGTCGCTTTGATGGGCAACCTGTCAACTGGCAATTTGAAAGTTCATCCGAACCCGATCCAGCATCGATCGAACGCAAGTATGATAAAACTTCACTCAAATTCTACTCATTTGTAGTCAACTGTGGTAAAATGCGGTGATTATGTATTTACCCTAAATAAGGTGATAGCAGGTCATGGACAAGCAAACAGACTTTCTTCATCAGCAGTTAGCATCATCTCGTTCCAAAATTATTAATTCCTACCTGACAACTATTGAAGATAGTTGTCGGGAAAACCGTTCCCAACTCAAACTCATAAATTATGGTACGGGATCGGGAAAAACTCACCACTTGTTTCAAGCCATATATAAAACGATTGAAGACCGTCAAACTATTCAGGTAATTGGTATATATGTGGCCCCATTAAGAGAGCACCTATTGGTGCCCGATTCTGTCGCAAGTCAATATCCAAATATTCCAGTCTACAAAATAAATTCATTAAAAATGAAAACGACGGACGAGTATATTAAATTGTACAAAAAATGGATACCTTCGATCTTAAACGATAAAAGTTTTTGGAAGATTAGCGACAAAGAATATGCTCGGGAAAAAGTCGAGGCAGCTCGAGAAAATCTCAAAACAGCAACAGGTGTAATTAACCGCCTTGAATATGTAAAGAAAACCGACTTTGGCGACAATAAAGTTAACGAAGACCAGATCGCAAAAGCCGAACAAGAATTGGACAAACTTATTGAAAAATTTTTAGAATTTCTTGTCAAATGTAAGCCCAATGAAAATAGCTGGTTGAACGAATGTTTCAAGCTAATGGAAATATTCTTTCCTCTTCATCTCCTGCGCGAAAAATCGGGCATCTTGATGCTCACGTATAAGAAATTTGAAACAGCTATTTCGTACTTTAGACATAATGGTGAAACATGGATCAAGAAAAGCAGCGATCTCGATGAATACGTTATTCAGGACACAAACAACTCCAGAAAGTTTATTTGTGCCTTTGATGAACAGGAAGATGGCTATCAAATTATGTTAGAGGAAAAGATTGACATCATCTCTCCTAAAGCACTAGCTATCAATAATGCACTCTCATCTATAAATAGAGAATTTTCTCTTCTATTTTCTAAACAAAGCAAGGACAACAGAGATTTTCTAAATTTTATCGAGAATAACAAGGGTGCTTTTAATGAATTTCAAGAACATTTTGAAAAGGGTAAATCTCTTGAAAATAATCTGCAAGAATTTGCCGCTACATATCAAAGATTGATCGCCGAGGAAGGGAACTCTATCAATTTTTTGCAACAAATTGTAACAATAAAAAAAATACTCGAAAAATCCCTCAATGAAATCTTCGAGATTCTAAACGACTGCGATCGAGAGAATCTCATTCACTTGGATTTTGAGATGTTATCCAGAGTTTTTTCAAGATTCGAGAATAACAGAAGTTTGCTGATTCCTCAAGAACTTTACAACAAGATTGGCAACGATATGATGAATATTTTTTCATATAATAATATATACATTTATAATATTGAACCTCTCAAACAACTATTTTTAACTAGAGCTGCCAGCGGCCATGTCCACATAACTGAAGAAAAAGTTTCAGACAATACTTCTGTGGCAGAATTAATTTATGCCATTCTAGCAGTTCGATTGCAAATTAAAACCATCAAAGAACTTCTGGCTAATGTCCTAGATGCTGAGGATTCGCAATCCCGTTCTTTAGAGATTTGGTCGAAACAGATAGCTAAATTTCAAAAGGCAAGTGAAGAGAGTACCCCACAAAATCAACCGCTAAAATACTTAAACCGTGCCTATGTCTATGAAAGCTATAAATCCATCGTAAATATCAAAGAAATTTCGCGCTATCAAAGTTATAAAAATAACCTAATCGAACCCGCACTTAGAGAAGTTTCTATTGGCAGTACAGCCATATTTACTTCGCCTGAATTCAAGATCAAGTCAATGCTAAATAATCCCAGTAATGTGATTTTTATGATTTCCGCAACGGGGGGTATTTTTGGAGATTTAAGCACAAGCTACGACCAGAGTTATTTAGAAGATACTTTGCGCGATCGGTCTGGGAAAAGTTCATTCAATACAATGATAGAAGAAGAAATATTGCTTTGTGAAGAAATCAGAGCTCATCGTCAGGCGCAGCGACAGATTACAGTAAATTTTTTCAACAAAGATGTATCATCCTTTCCCAACCAACAAACTAAACAAGTTGTAGAAAACTTTGAAAAAAAAGTATTAAAAGGTTTTATCGATTCTTTAAAGAATGATGGTACTTGGTTTAGTATTTACAAAACACAAGAATTGCAAAATTTTATTCGATTATTGTTTTATCTTTTTGAAGATGACTCGATTCAAGAAACAATTGCTTTTACTCAAACCCTAAGCTGGATTAAACAGTTGATACATTATTGTGAAATAGTTAAGAATAATAACTTTATATTCAAGCGATCGCCCGAACATCCAAACATATATAGCGTACAAGTAAAGCATCCAAAATATCACAGTAATATTCAGATTAAACTCATGTTATATGAGGCCTCATTCAACAGTCTTTACGAAGATAAAACAGCTCAGAAAACATACATAGACGAGCTTGTTGAAGTAGAAGGGCAGAAAATTTTCTTTATATCAGCTTATCAGTCAGCTTCAAAAGGATTAAACCCCATTATCAAAAAACCAAGCGGTGAGGAAAAAGATTTTGACTCTTTAGCTTTGCTAATGGACAGTTACTATACCGTAATGAAACCACCACTCAAAAAATCAACTGATTCTGAACAATCTACTACACTTTACCATTTTGCGTTAATGAAAAGTATTGTAAAGTTGGGAAACTCTACTTTTGAGATTAAAGATTTTAACAAATACCTGAGCCAACCTGAAGCAGCAGAATTTAGAGAGCGGCAACATCAAATTTTATTAGGAAAAGGAGTTTTACAAGCGATAGGTAGATCGGAGCGACGGGATTTTCCGAATCAGGTTGTAAAAATCTTCATTAATGAAGAAACCAGACAAAATTTACTAAATTTTTACGGATACTTAGAACGCTCGGAACCTAATGAAATTCGCAAATTATCTGCAAACAACCACCACGTTTATCTAAGCCTGCGAGAAGAAGAAAAGAAGCGCTCGATTAATAATTATGAAGATCATGTCTGTGATGAGATTGAGGCCGATCGAGCTTTTCAAAAATTCAGACAAACAATGTTAGAAGAAATCGATAAGTTTCACGATCGCAAAAATACATTTGATATTACAAAAGCATGGGATGCTGTCCGCGAGCCCGTTGTTTTCCAAAACCCAGATAAGTATCTAAAAAAGTTACAAGATTTAAAGCTATTTCCTGCTGATTTTATTGAATCACTCTTCTATCAAAACCTAGAACAAGCTGAGTTTATACCTTATTTAGCGTCAGAAGAGGAAGATGGCAAAAAGTTCCAGGTTATCAGCGATAGCATCAATGGGGAAAAAATCTATCCTTATCAAAAGCAGTTATATCCTGAATATCTCAAAATAAATGCTCGGGGTTATGACTTGGAAGGTAATGAACTTGGATTGCTAGATCCTTCTACCGATCGAATTTACAGACTATACAATGACTTGATTCCACAACCAGAAATTTTTAATACTTATATTCCGCGTCCGCGTTTCTTTTATGATGTTTTGTATCCATCACTAACAGAAAATTTTGTGGAGCGTTGGATTAAATATGTTATTTTCAAAGGACAAGACTGGAAAGCTATCAACACCCTATATAGTTTTGAGCCATTGCTAGATTTCAAAAAATATTGTAAGCTGTATGAGCGGTTCGATCTGTACTATATCAAAGACAACAGACTATTTTGTATAGATGTTAAAGCATGGAGTAGAGCTTCAGGAAATCGCCTTTCCAATCAAACGCTGGAAAAAACCCAAAACAAGCTGAATGCAATTGTTTCAGATTATCCAGAATTTAAAGGTGTGAAAGGATTGCTTCTAAATTTGCACGCAAACCAAGAAAAAAATCACCAATACTCACCAACGCTATTTTCGGGAAATTTGATTTACTGTGACGCTCGTAATTGTCCGGTTGCATCCAATATTCTCCAAGAGTTTTTATTCACCACTGAGAAATAAAATGAAAAATAAAATCAAAGCATTATCAGATCCATCGAGAACAAACCAGCTAAAAATATTAGAGACTCCTGAAAAAGTTGCTGAAAAATTTTTCCAATACCTTTTTAAAATGGGCAAGGGAATCGAGCATTTTCCTCTGCAATATTCACTGGCAGATAGAGGAACAGAAGATGAGGAGTCCGAGGCAAATTTTTATTATAAGAAACGGCATATATTCATCAAACAACAGATCCAAGAACGGCTTTTTGTAGATGGAAAAAAGCCGAATTTTTCAGATATTCAATACTTTATGTCAGATGTTGAGGGAAAAAAATATGTATTCTTTATATCCTCCACTAATAATCATTCTGGATGGAAACAGTTATTTAGCGATCGGCTAAGCAATCGAGAAAGGATTTTAAATTTAGCGTTTAAGTTTTATATTCTTGATCAAAACTTATCTGTTGACACAATGAATGGTTTTGAAGAACTACTATTCATCCATTCCAAAGAGCTAACTGAATCGAAAAATGCTCTGTTGGTGTGGGGACAGAATTTATTAATCAAATATAATCAACACGATGTACTCACATTAACCTTATCTAGAAAAAGCCGACGATTTTTACCAAAAGATCGGTACAGCACCGTAGATGGTGACGATGTGGGAGAGTTGTTAGTTTATGAAGAGAAAAACTACTACTTCGATCGCGATCGCGATGCTCGTCGCAAAAATAAGATTGATTTTATGCGATTCGATAAAGATGACGCAGATTTTGACAAATTCAAAAAGACTCAGCTTTATCATTACCAAAATCTCATGACTAAACTTGAGAGTTTTTTAAAGGAGTGCGCTATCGCATTTGAACCTCTTCCTTTTCAGGCTGACCACTACTTAAAGAATCCTTTTCTTAATGATAAAGTTCTAGAATCTATAGAATCATTAGAAATTATTAACAATACTGGAATCGATCTAACTGAATCCGACCGACAATTATTGAAAAATTGCCTGAAACATCAGGGAGTTTCCGAACTCAGTTTTTATAATTCTGGAAAAACCATTAGTAACTACGAACGATTAGAACTTGAGGGTGAGGACGCTCCTTGTTGGAAAATTACTGAAGTTGTTCCTTGGTCAACTATTGAACTTGACAAGGAAAAAAACTCTTTAGTTTTTAATAAACGTTTGGAGGAAGAAGCGGGTTCAATGGCTTACCAGAGAGGTGACGGTTTCTGGAATCCATCAACAAAAATAGATAACAAGTCAAAAGTTGATTTCTATTCTCAGTTAAAGAAAAAGCTCAACTATTTGGATACAGGAGAGTTTTTCAGTATTCAGGGTCTAAATATACCTGAATTTAAGGCCATTGGATATGTAAAAAAATCTGCTTTGTCCCTTTTCAATTATCAGCAAAAAATCGATATAAATATTCTCAACCAAGATACGCAGGATTTTAATGATGGGGAATTATTGGACGTAGATGATGCTATTTCCTGTTGTCTAAGACAGCAAGAAGACAGAAAAGAATGGGATAATTTTTGCGATAAATACAAGATAAAAATATCACCGGAATTTCAGAAAGTTTGGCTCGAACTAGGAATTAAGAATTGGATGAAGCAAAGTTTTGTAAATCCCAATTTTGGCTTTCGCATTACTCCTCAATCATTTTCTGAGAAACAATTCTTTACTATATATGTACGAAGCCCTAGAAACAAGGAAGCTAAAGCAGTTGCGATCGAATTTCTTTATAAAGACGGTTGCATATACATAAAAAATGTAATGCGCGATATGAAGGAGATCAAAAATAGATTTAATTTTTTAAAAAATCGAAAAAACTCGGAAAATTTACTCGACAATCAACAATATTTTGTAGATGAAACAGAGCAATTATATATTAGTTGTTATACTAGCGATGTATATACACCAATTTTAATTGGAAGAAATGGTGTTATTGAAGATTTAGAAAACGGAAAGCTGGAAATAAACCGAAAAAATCAAGGCAAAGATAGTAGTAGATTATTACCACTAATTTCCTATTATAACGGGGAAATTAAACCCATTAACAGCATCCAAAATATGATTTGTTTGGATTTACAAAATGAAACATTCATTCAGTATTATGTTCCCCCTGGAAAAGCTATAGATTCGGTTATAAAAAAAGGGTTTAGAGTCTACCATGCGATCGGGTGTAAATATTCTAAAGAGGCAATTCCAACATCTGAACTTATCGAACATCCCATCACAGCTTTACATTTTAGTACGCTCACTCAAAATGTTTTAAAGATTAGCGATAACAGTCAATCATCTTTGTTGCAAAAAGTAGCAAAAGAATTGGTTTAAAATTGAGAAACCTAGCTGAGGAATGGCTGTCGAGTTTTTGAATATAATAGATTCTACACCAACTATTACGATTCGGCTTTCGCCGACGCTAAGCGATGTCTACCGAAACATTAGTTAACTGGCTCGAATCGAGCACCGAATTAGGCATATTATCCCGCGAGATTTTACAGGCGATCGCCGGTGAAATGGAGATGTCAACTTTTCTCCCTGGATTTCGAGTGGTAATCGAAGATACACCAGTCACTAATCTCTATATCCTAGAACGAGGACAGGCCGATCGCTACCGCCGCAAACAACCGGGATTAATGTGGGGGAGTAGTTTATTGCCGGGGGCGATCGTCAATTTATCGGCCCTTCAACGAGCGCAACCTGCCGATAGTCGAATTATAACTCGGACAGAATGTCAATTTTGGGTCATTAGTGCCGATCGCTGGCGTGGTTTGCTAGAAAGATATCCACGGATCGCCGAAGCCTACGCTCAACGTTTGGCGGCGAAATTAGAGCAGCTAGAAGCAGAAATTGCCTACGAACGAGAGCGTCAAAATGCCCTCCGCAGCTATCTAGTACCTAGGGCGAAACGAGGAGTCATTGGCAATAGTCGTTATGCAGTGAAATTGCGCCAACAAATTCGCACGGCATCGAGTGACAGCCGATCGGTATTAATCTCTGGCGAACCTGGTTTAGAAAAGGATAATTTAGCTGCTTTAATTCATTTCGGTTCCCATCGCCGCAACGAGCCAATTATTCAGATTAAAAGTGCTTTACTTCAGAGCAATGGAGCGGAATTATTCGGGCGGTTGGGCGGTAAACCGGGGCTGTTGGAATGGTTGGGAGAAGGGACGTTAATTTTAAATGACGTGCAAGAATTACCCGCTCAATTATGCCCTCAAATTCAGCAATTATTAACAGAGGGAACCTATACGCTCGTTGTCAAGGAAGGACAAATATCACCACCACCGCGTTCGAGTAATGCGCGGATAATTTTAATCTCAGAAATTGTCCAACCTCAGCTAGATAACCTGACGCAACATAAGATTAAAGTTCCATCATTGCGGGTGCGAAAATCCGATTTAGAAGCACAGGTTAACTATTATCTCAACCTCATTTGTCGCCAAAAGAAATTAGTCAAGCCCCAAGTTACACCGGAAGCAATTCGCCGCTTACAAGCCTACGATTTTCCAGGTAATTTGCAGGAATTGCAGGGAATGGTCGATCGCGCCTTAGTTCAAGCACAGGGGAGTCAGGTATTAACGGAAGAAGTGTTTTGGGCCCAGGCAGCGAAGAAACAAAAGTTTCGGCTGAATTTATTAAATATTTATCCAAAATTTCGGCAATTTTTACGGAGCGATTGGTATCCCGATCGCGTGAATTATTGGTTTACCACCTGGGTGTTTGCATTTGTGGTAATTATCCTGTTTGTTGCTCCCCAAGATCGACAACATAATTTTGCCCTAAATATCTTTTGGGCGTGGTGGTGGCCGTTAATTTTATTATTATTCCCCATCATCGGGCGATTGTGGTGTGCTTTTTGCCCTTTTATGATTTATGGGGAAATCGTCCAAAAACTATCGCTGAAAATTTTCCCTCGAACTCTCAATAAATGGCCGCGCCAACAAGCAGAAAAATGGGGTGGCTGGCTTCTATTTGGACTATTTACTCTGATATTTCTGTGGGAAGAGTTGTGGAATTTAGAAAATACCGCCTATTTATCCAGTTGTTTGTTGTTGCTCATCACCGCCGGAGCGGTAATTTTTTCCCTAATCTTCGAGAGGCGATTTTGGTGTCGTTATTTATGCCCGATTGGGGGAATGAATGGATTATTTGCTAAACTCTCAATTATCGAACTTCGCGCCCAACAAGGAACCTGCGCGGCGGAATGCAGCACCTACCAATGTTACAAAGGCGGCCCCGGCTTGGGGGAAGGATTAACTACTAATGGCTGCCCGATTTATTCCCACCCCGCCCAATTAACCGATAATAAAGATTGCGTGTTGTGCATGACTTGCTTGAAAGCTTGTCCGCATCGATCGGTAGAATTAAATCTGCGCCCTCCCGGCATCGAATTATGGACTACCCACGTTCCTCACAGTTATGAAGTTGCCCTGTTATTTCTATTATTAGGCGGTATTTATCTCCATCGCTTGCCGGAGATAAATAGTTGGTTGGGGCTGGGCATCAATTTAGAGCAATTTTTACCTCATTTAGGACTGTCCATCGCAGTGTTAATTATCCCGCCGATGATTCCCCTAATTGCCTACGCAATCATGCAGGCAATTTATCGATTGGGACAAGCAGAAACCATGCCATTTACAACCTACAAACCCCTCTCATTTGTCTCTCTCGCCTACGGTTATTTACCCTTAGTCTGGGGCGGTAGTTTGGCTCACTATTGGCGATTGGGTTTGCAGGAAGGCGGTCGAGTGATTCCCGTAACTTTTGCCACTTTCGGACAAATTAGAGACGATTTACCGAGTTTTATTGGCGATCCAGCGGTGATTAGTTTCTTGCAAGGTTTAACTTTGATTGTATCATTATTAGTTACAATATTTGTGACTCAAAAAATTGCCAAGCGCTCAATTAAATCTTTGATTCCACAACATTTAGCGAGTTTGTGCCTGATGCTGAGTTTGTGGTATGCGATCGTAGGAACCTGAGAGGAAGTATGGGCGATATATTACTTTGAGTTTTAATTTTTTACTCGCTCTGACGAATTTAAGAGCAGGCTTCTTGCTGACAGGTACAGCAAAACACCATTAAAAAGGTGCCAGAGGAAATGAGTCCCTGGTGAAAACAAAGGGCAAATTGCCCGATCGCCCAATTCAGCCTAGACAAGTTAAACTGTAAACATTCTCCGCTAGCCACATCCTAAACTATGACCGCACATCAGGAATCCATCATCGACCAGTTCACTCGTCAGGCAATTCCATTCTCTAAATTGTACGCTCACACAAATCAAGAGTCTCTGTACCTGCTGAGAGAAATGGCGAGTGTATCTGACAAAGACACAGTTCTAGATGTTGCTTGCGGTTCAGGTATTGTTAGTTGTGCTTTTGCGGAAGTTGCTAGTCACGTTACTGGCATTGATATCACACCAGCGATGCTCGAACAAGCCCAGATTCTGGCGCAACAGAAAAACTTGATTAATCTGTCCTGGCAACAAGGAGATATTGAAACACTACCATTTCCCGATGCTACTTTTTCTCTTGTTCTGAGTCGTTACGCTTTCCATCATTTTTTGCAGCCAGATGTTGTTCTATCAGAGATGGTTCGCGTATGTCGTCCAGGTGGTCGAATCCTGATTGCTGATGTTGCTTTGCCACCGGATAAAGTGAATGCTTATGACCGGGTTGAGAAGTTGCGCGATCCCTCTCATACTCGCGCCTTGACTCTGGAAGAGTTTCCAAAATTAGTCGCAGATGCCAATCTTCAAAATGTTAAATTGGCTTTTTACAAGGTAGAACTGGGGCTAGAACAACAGTTAGCTGCTTCTTTTCCCAACCCCGGCGATGACCAGAAAATTCGAGAAATTTTTAGAGAGGATATTGGTGTTGATAGTCTCGGAATTGGCGCGCATTTTCGAGGCGAGGAAATTCATTATGCGGTTCCAATCGCTGTCATCGTTGGCGATAAAATAGCCTAAGCTGTATCAACTCAAAACAAGTGTAACAGAGTCCCAGTAATAACAAATAACTAATTATTAATAACTAATAAATATGAGCGACTTATCAATCCGGCCCGCCCTAATCACCAAAGTCATCCCCGACAGCATCTGCGCTGAAATGGGATTTGAACCAGGAGACTCAATCGTCGCCGTCAACGGTCAAAAACCCCGCGATTTAATTGATTATCAATTCCTGTGCGCCGATGAATTTCTAGAATTAGAAGTATTAGACACTAAAGGCAAAACCCACAAATTAGAAATAGAAAAAGATTATGACGAAGACTTGGGAGTGGAATTTGAAACTGCTCTTTTTGACGGACTAATTCAGTGCAACAATCGCTGTCCTTTTTGCTTTATTGACCAACAACCACCGGGAAAGCGGGAAACTCTCTATCTCAAAGATGATGACTACCGACTTAGTTTTCTTTATGGTAGCTATCTCACTCTGACAAATTTGACTCAAAAAGAGTGGGACAGAATAGAACAAATGCGGCTTTCTCCTCTTTATGTTTCCGTGCACGCTACGGAACCGGAAGTACGAATTAGGCTATTAAAAAATCTCCGCGCGGGCAAGATTCTCGAACAAATCAAATGGTTTCAAGAACGTCGCTTGCAAATTCACGCTCAAGTAGTTGTTTGTCCCGGTATTAATGATGGCGAACATTTAGAACGCACTTTGTTAGATTTGGCAAAATTTCATACAGGAAATATCCCGGCTGTAGCATCGGTGGCTGTAGTGCCGGTGGGTTTAACTCGCTTTCGCCCAGCCGAAGATGAACTGAGCGCAGTAACTGCGGAAAAAGCGCGAGAAGTAATCGAGCAAGTGCAGAAAACTCAAGTGCTTTTAAGTAAAGGAAAAGGTGGCCAAAAGGCGAAAAAGCAGAATTCAAAATCGCGCTGTATTTGGCTGGCTGACGAGTGGTTTTTAATAGCTGGTTTAGATTTGCCGTCGGCTGAAGATTACGAAGATTATCCGCAAATTGGTAACGGTGTCGGTTCTATCCGCCAGTTTATCCAGCAGTTTGAAACGGCTTTTGAGAAGCTGCAACCGATGCAAGTCGAGCCAGAGCGCAAGTTAGTTTGGGTCGTGGGGAATGCTGTAGAAAAAGCTTTTGAGCCGATCGTACAACAACTAAACCAAATTCCCGGCTTGTCGGTCAACATGGCAGCACTGTGCAGCCACTACTGGGGACAAACTATCACCGTTACGGGTTTGCTCACCGGGCAAGATTTGCTCGAAGCTTTGCAGGGGCGAGACTTGGGAGATGGCATCCTGCTGCCGTCGGTGATGCTAAAACAGGGGGAACCGCGTTTTCTCGACGACATGACCCTCGAACAGCTCGCCAGCTCGCTGAAAACCCGGATTTTGCCGGTGAGCGGAGTAGAGGAACTAATCTCGGCGGCGATCGGTCTGGCAAATGCTGAAGTTAAATTCTAAATTTTGAATGGAACATTCAAAAGTTAAGATGAGTAGGGTAATTGTGACTTGTAACCGTCGAGTTCAGGCTACAGACTAGAAACTTGAGACCTCAACCTTGCTCTAAAATTGTCTCTAGGATTGCAGAGTAATTAAAAAATTATGCGTGTTTTTCGTCAAATCATCGTAGTCGGAGTAGGCGCTGCAATTACTTTCAGCAACGCCGCACAGAGTGCTTCAGCACAACCTCCGGCTCAATCTCAGGACAGTTTGGCCCTTAGCAATCAGCTCGAATTAGGGCAGAATGTTCGATCGACCTCGAACACAGCGGCAGAATCAGCACCAGAGGCCGAAGAGTTGATCGCCCTTAACCCTCAAACCTCCGAGTCTCAGCAGCAAGGGGGAGCCAAGATCGCATCAACTCCCGCAACGCGGCCCGAGCAAGCATCAAAGCCTCAACAGGCTGCTCCGGCTTCCCCATCAACCCTGTCGCAGGGCGGTTCAACGCCTCTAAGAGGGTTGGAACCGACACAGACTCAGCAGCCTTCCCCGAACCCTCCCAAAAATGTTCCTGTGCCGAGTGCCCCGGTACCAATTCTCCGGGGCACTCCGAACGAAAGTTTCCCCCCTCTCACTCCGAGGGGCATTTTAGACACCAACCCTCCGGCTTCCCTCGAACCCAACCCGAATCCGCTGCAGTTTCCGACAAACCCGGAGGATGTCAGGATCGAGCAAACTGAATCAATTACCTTGCAGCAGGCGATCGACCTCGCCCGCCGCAACAGCCAAGTTTTGCAAATCGCCGGACAGCAAGTGGAACAAAGCAGAGCCGCTTTGCGCGAACAGCAAGCTGCTCTTTATCCAGATCTGAATTTTCAAATGGACGCCAGCCGCTCTGTGACTGCCGGCGGAGAACTCGGAATCCGGGCTACGCAGCGCCGCCTCAACGCTCGGGCTAACGGAACCGGGCAGCCCGCCCCTCAAGCCGGCACAAATTTCGGCAGCAACAGTCTCAACAGCACTTTGCAATTGAGCTATGACGTGGATTTGTTCGGAAGACGGCGGGCTAACATCCGCGCGGCTGAGGAACAGTTGCGCCTTCGGGAATTGGATGTGGAACGCCAAGCCGAGCAGCTCCGCTTCGATACTGCTGAGGCTTACTACACCTTGCAAAACGCGGACGGACAAGTTGCCATCCGCCAAGCTTCGGTCAGAAATGCCCAGCAAAGTTTGCGGGATGCCGAAGCTTTGGAACGGGCAGGGGTGGGAACCCGGTTTGCTGTGTTGCAGGCTCAGGCAAATTTGGCTAACGAAGTGCAACAACTGTCAGTGGCCCGTCGCGATCAGCGAGTTGCCCAGCGGCGTCTGGCTGAGATTTTGAATATCAGCCAGTCGGCGAACTTGACAGCGGCTGACCCGGTAGAGCAAGCGGGCTCTTGGAGGCTGTCTTTGGAAGAGAGTATCGTGCAGGCTTTTAAGAATCGCCCCGAGTTGGAACAGCAGTTGGTGCAGAGAGATATCAGCAAGCAGCAGAGGCGATCTATCCAGGCGGGGCGTTTGCCTCAACTGAGTGTTGGGGGTAGTTACAACGTGCTGGGACAAGACCCTGACGACCCCAACCCGTATGCTGTTCGCGGCTGGGCCGATGGTTATTCGATCCGGGCGAGTCTGACTTGGAGTATCTTCGACGGAGGCGCGGCGAACGCGAGGGTGAGGCAGCGAAATGCGGATATTGCGATCGCCGAAAGTCGATTTGACCAACTCCGCAACCAGGTGCGCCGGGAAGTAGAACAAGCTTATTTTGGCTTAGAGTCGAGTTTTGAGAATATCGAAACTTCTGAGGCGGGGGTTTTGCAGTCAAGGGAAGCTCTGCGTCTGGCGAGACTGCGGTTTCAAGCTGGTGTGGGTACTCAGACGGATGTGATTCAGGCGGAAACTGATTTGACTAGGGCTGAGAGAAACCGATTGTCGGCAATTGTCACCTACAACCTGGGGCTTTCGTCTCTCCAGCGGGCTGTGAGCAATCTTCCGACTAATAACCTCTCCGATGCTCCTTGAGATAGAGTTGGGGCGATTCTCTACGGGATAGCTACGCACGCGTGTCCTTTAATCACAAAGGCAATTAGACATCGGGTATTAAACGTCCAACACATTAGTTAATATTTTGTAATAGAGTTCCATGTCAACTGCGTTAAGGAATCGGCAATGGCCAATATCAAGTTTGTGAAGGAAAATCAGGAAGTCATCGCAGCAGACGGAGCCAATTTGAGGCTCAAAGCTCTAGAAAACCGCATCGATTTGTACACATTTTCCGGAAAGATGATGAATTGCGGGGGCTACGGTCAATGCGGCACCTGCATTGTGGAAATTGTCGAGGGAAGTGAAAATCTGTCGCCCCGCACTGACTTTGAGAACCGCAAGCTCAAGAAAAAGCCAGAAAACTATCGGTTGGCTTGTCAAACTATGGTCAATGGCCCGGTGAGTGTGAAGACTAAACCGTGACTTTCAGAAGGCAGAAGGCTAGAGATGCTAGAGATGCAGAAGGAAAGAAAAATGCAGAATGCAATAATTTTGTTTTTTTTTCCTATTTCACTGTATAATCACGCATTTTGCCAATTTAGGAAAAGAAACTTGGTTTCTAGGACAAGTAAGAGATTGGGCAGCGAGGCATCCAGACAGAAAGCGGGTTTCGACACTTGTCCGTAAGCTCTCCTTCTGTCTTCAAGTTTGCCTTTTACCTTTGAGTGATATCCTAGTTGTGTGTGTTTTTCTATTTTCCGATAGAGGCGAGCGTCTTCATGGAAGTTAACGATTTAGGGTTTGTGGCAACCATTCTGTTTGTATTGGTTCCCAGTGTTTTTCTAATCATTCTGTACATTCAAACAGCTAGCCGTCAAGGTAGAAAAGATTAGCAACTGCTGCTATTTCTGTCAGGCGCAAGCTGCTTGCAAAAAAAAGCGCCAACAGCTTTTTGCTGAGGCGCTTTTTTTGTTAACTGTTGAGTGTTAGCGGCTAACTCTTAAGGATGAGATTCTAGCCGACTGTGCGGGCTAGCAAGACGGGACAGTTGGCATAAACTCGCACGTAGTCTGATAGCGAATTTCCTAGGAGTCGATCGATATCCACAAAGTTTTTGGCAACGTTGGGTCGCCGATCCGGGGAACCGATTACCAACAAGTCGGCATTCAAGTCGTCTGCAATCCGACAAATTTCTTCCCCTGGCTTGCCTGTAGCACTAACGCAGCGGTAGTTAACTCCCATTTGTTTGGTTAGTGCTACTGCCGGGGCCAATACAGGGTCTTTTTCAGCACTTGCTGTTAAATCTGTGCTGGATTTTCCCGTCAAATCTTTGGTGACGTGTACTAAAATTATCTCTCCGCCACTGACTTCTTTGACCAAAGATAGCGCAAGCTGTAATGACTGTTTGGCAGCTTCTGATTTGTCTACCGCCACCATGACGCGCTTGATTTTTTTGACGTAGATGTCGTCTTTTACTAACAGCATCGGTCGGGATGTTAGCTGGAAAACATACTGGCTGACTGAGTTTTCCAAAATCGATTGTAGCCGTCCGAGTCCCCGGGAACCCATAATTATTAAGTCGGATTGTTCTTCTTCTGCGACTTGGCAAACTGTGGTTTTCGGGTCTCCCTGTTTGAGTCGGGGGTTGACTTTGCTGGGATCTATTTTCAAAGACTGGACTGCTTGTGCTAAAATCTTTCCTCCTTCTTCCAACTTCTCGGCCATGCCATCGGAGGTTACTTGCGGCGGCACGACGTGCAAGACGGTGACAGAGGTTTGTTGCAAGGAAGGGATGTCCATCAACATATTAAACATCTCTTCGCACAAGCCGCGACCGGCTACGGCTACTAAAATTTTTTCTATCATGGTTTTGGCGGTAAAAACAGTTGAGTTTTCTTGTGCGACGTTAAACTAGGGCGTTGGTACTCTAGTTTCTTACTGTCAAGCATAAGCCTGAAGTTTGTCTTATGATTTGTAGAAATGTAGCGTTTTGGAACGATTTGTAAAGTGTTAGAGAACGATCGAACTCAACCAGAACTCGCACCGGCTGGTGCTATTCAAAATCGGCGCGGGATGGACTCTGAGGGCTGGTTTGAATATTTGGTGCGAGTGTACCCTCATCATACTGACTACAGCGGTGTGGTTTGGCACGGGACTTATCTGGCTTGGATGGAGGAAGCTAGGGTGGAAAGTCTGCGATCTCTTGGCATCGAGTATGCAGACTGGGTGGCGCAGGGTTTGGAATTGCCCGTGGTGGAACTTTCGCTGCGCTACCACCGGGCTGTACAAATGGGTCAATCTGTGGCAGTCAGAACGCGGATCGCTGCTACCGAAGGTGTGCGGCTGCTTTGGGATTACGAAATTCGATCGGCTGATACTCAGGAGTTATATGTGACAGCACAGGTAACTTTGGTTGGTGTCGATCGCGACAAGAACAAGATTATCCGGCAATTACCGCCGGCGCTAAAGGAGGCTTTGACAAGGCTTTCTGTTAAACCTTCAACCTAAGCTGCTGTTAACTATAAAAAATAGTTGGTGCAGCCCTAGTAAGTAGAGTGCGTGACTTTTGAGTCACTTTATTCGTCGCCCAAATTTTCTTTCGTCACGCACCCTACACAACTGCCTTCTGCCTTCATTGGAAATTTTAATAATGTCAAAAAAACTGGAATTGCCAGAGCCAAGTATTGAACTTCAGCACAAGATTTGCGAGGATAATGAGTTAAACTCTGCTTTAACAACTGAAGAAAAGACAAGTATTGTTTCTGGAAGCCCAGAGAATTTAAAAAATGGTGAATTAGCTGACAGTCAAGGTAAATTTTGGGCGATCGCATCGCTGTCGGCGGCGCTGCTAGCGGTATCGCTGGCTGCGATTTTTATTAGGTTGAGCGAACGGGAAATCAGCCCGAATGCTACTGTTTTTAACCGTTTGTGGATAGCAACTGTAGTATTTGGACTGTGGAATGGTGCTGATGCTGCGCGTCGCCGACTGTCTGGGGCAGAAGTTGAAGAGCGATCGAACTACACTCTGCAGGATGTGATGCTGTTAACAGCCGTCGGCGTGGTTTCTTCTGCTTCTGTCGGTTTCTGGGCATGGTCACTGAGTCAGACTAATGTAGCTAATTCTACTGTACTGCGAAACTTAACTCCTTTATTTACTACTTTGGGGGGATGGCTGCTGTTGGGGCGACGCTTTGACAACAGGTTTTTGGTGGGACTGGCGGTGGCTTTGTCCGGCGCAATTGCGATCGGAATGGACGATTTGCAAACGGCGGGAGACACTCTTGTCGGCGACATTGCTGCTCTTTTATCGGCGATGTTTTATGCAGGAAATCTGCTCATTTCAGAACATTTACGAACCAAGTTTCCGGCGACAACTATATTGATGTGGCGCTGTTTTATGGGCAGTATATTGGTTTTGCCACTGGTTCTGCTTGCGGGCGATCGAGTTTTCCCTTATTCTTGGCAGGGATGGCTGACTGTAATTGCTTTGGCGGTGATTTGCCAAGCTTTCGGTCAGGGACTGCTTATCCACAGTCTAGGTCGTTTGTCGTCGGAATTTGTAGCTTTTTTCCTGCTGCTAGAACCCGTAATTACCGCTATTATGGCTTGGGTGCTGTTTTCGGAAAGTTTGAGCTTGTTTAATTGGTTTGCTTTTTCTGTGGTTTTGGCTGGAATATATTTGGGAAAATCTAGCGGTTCGGCCGCTAAAAAATGAAACACAAAGGAAAAATACTTCAATGATTGCAACATCAATTAGCCTGAACCGCTGGCATTATGACTTTAGTTTGCTGCCTCAATATTTAGATGTGCTGTTTGCTAAATTACGGATTGCTGTGGTGTTCGGCGGCGACTGTGATCGCCCAGGCTCAGTGATTTACAAGACTCACAATCCCCGCTCTTGGAAGAGTTACGAAGTAGTCGCCCGCGAGATTGCTAAAGCCTTAGCAGAAATAGGCTTTCAGCAAGTTTTTGTCATGCCTGATGACATGAATCTGCCGGAACAACTCAAACAAAAAAGTATCCATTTAGTGTGGCTGAATACTGGCGGCGTCCAGGGCTACAATCCTGTTTGTCACACTCCCGCGTTGTTGGAAATGTTGGGAATGCCTTATGTCGGTCACAATCCTCTAAATAGTTCAATTTTAGATAACAAACACGCTTTTAAACGAGAACTGCAATCAGTCGGAATTAAAACCGCTCCGTTTATGACTTGGCATCCTTCTCAAGGGATTTTGCAGCCTAATTTGCATCAGCGTTTTTCCATTGCTTTTGGTGACTATAAAGGGCCGTTTGTTGTTAAGCCAGTATCCGGTCGCGCTTCCCTGCACGTTCATTTTGTAGACAAGATTGAGGGTTTGTCTCAGGCGGTTTCGGAAGTTCACCGCTCCACTCACAATACTGCTTTAATTGAAAAATATTTGCCAGGACGAGAATTTTGTGTAGCGGTTTGTGGCTATGTTAAATATGCTAAAGGCGGTTTTTATAAAAATACAAAGCCTTTTGCTTTTTCGACCATAGAGCGGGTGCTGGAGCCTGACGAACGTATCTTTACTTCTATGGATAAAAAGGCGATTACGGCCGACCGAGGACGGTTGATGGGGGGTGAGGAATCTGAACTAAAACAAGACTTAATTGAGTTAGCTCGAAAAATTTATTGGGAGTTTAGTTTGAACAGTTTGGTGCGTATCGATGTCCGAAGTGATGCTGATGGCTCACTTTATGTTTTGGAAGCCAATCCCAAACCGGATCTGAAACATCCAGGGGAAAATGTGACGAGTTTGGTAGCTTTAGGTTTGGCGGAATACGGAATGAGTTATAACGATTTAATTTTTAGTTTACTGGCGGATAGGTTGGATTATTTGTTGACTCAGCATATCGAAATTATTCCTCATATTGTGGATTTGCTTCATTAATCGGACTTCAGGGTGCGCGGGGCGCACCTTACCTGTAAACAAAAGGGATTTGTAAAGAAATATAAATTGTTGAGCCAAGTGAACACAGGCTGGCAAGTTGTGATAGCTTTGAGTAAGATAGCGATTTGTAGATGTCCATTTTTTTTGTTAGGGTCAAAATCACTCAATTTATATTAATTTAGATAAAACCAATGCAAGCATTACTTTTATTAATAGGATTTGGAAGCGGGGCCTTAGTCTGCTGGCTAATTTTGAATAAGCGAAATTCACGCAACTTGGTGCGGATGCACGGTTCGCAGGAGGCTATATCGAATTTGGCGGCTCAGTTGGATGCCAGAACTTCGGAATTGCGGCAAAAGGTGCAGAATGAAAATCAGCTAAATTCTGAATTGTCTCAGTTGCAAAGTCGATTGGAAACTGTGACTGGCGAGCAAGAAGAGTTAAAAAATCAAGTGTCGGAAATGGAAGGATTTTTGGCAGGAATTGCCCAGGATCGATCGCAACTTGATGCTCTGATTGCTGATTTGCAGTTTCAGCTAGAAAATGCTCAACAAGCTGAGTCGCAGTTAGCAGAAGTGGCAGAACTTAAAGATCAGCTAGAAGTTGCGGAGCAGGAGCGATCGCAACTTAACGCTCAATTGCTGGAAATGCAAGCAGAGTTAGAGGCGGTTGATGCAGAACGTTCTCAATTTCACGCTCTGCTGTCTGAATTTGAGAGTCAGTTGGAAACGGCTAGCCAAAGCAGATTGCAGGTACAGTACCAGTTGTCGGAAATTCAAATTAAGTTCGATCGCTCCATAGAAGAGCGGGAGCAGCTTCAGTCTCAACTGTCGGGTTTGCAAGCTCAACTGCAATTAGTCGAAGCAGAGCGATCGCAATTTACTTCGGAATTGTCAGAGCTACAAGCTCAATTGGAGAGTGCAGAGCAAGAACGCGAAATACTCAACTCTCAATTGCAAACCCCTCGCGAACAAGCACAGGAACCTCCATGTGAATTATTAGAACTGCAAAGACAGTTAGAAGCTGCTCATCTGGATAAAATGCAGTTAAACTCTCAAGTTCATGAACTACAACTTCAATCCGAAATGGTTGTTTTAGAGCGAGAGAGACTGCTGTCTGAGTTGTCAGAATTGGAGTCTCAGGTACATCGCCAGGAGGGAGATAGCTCGCAACTCCAGTCTCAGTTATCAGAACTGCAAGCTCAATTAGAAACTGCTAACACAGAACGATCGCACCTTTATTCTCAACTGTCGGAATCCCAAGGTCAAATCGAGACAGCCAACCAGAGCCAAACTCAACTTCAATCTCAAGTATCCGACTTAGAAGCTCAGCTAGATAGTTTGAGTCAAACTCGCTCTAAATTAGAATCTCAGCTAGAAACAGCTAACACAGAACGATCGCAACTTTATTCTCAACTCTCGGAAATTCAAAGTCAAGCCGAGACAGCAAACCAAAATCAAAATCAACTTCAATCTCAAATCTCGGAGTTAGAACACCAGTTAGAAAGTGTGCGTCAAAATCGCTCGGAATTGGAATCTCAACTCACTTCTCAAATCTCGGAATTGCAAAGTCAAACCGAGACAGCCAATCAGAATCAAAATCAACTTCAATCTCAAATCTCTGAGTTAGAACACCAGTTAGACAGTGTGCGTCAAAGTCGCTCTGAATTGGAATCTCACCTCACTTCTCAAATTTCGGAATTGCAAAGTCAAATCGAGACGGCAAATCAAAATCAAAATCAACTTCAATCTCAAGTATCCGAGTTAGAAAATGAGCTAAATAGCTTGCGTCAAACTCGCTCTGAATTAGAAGTTCAGCTAGAAACTGCTAACACCGAACGCTCGCACCTTTCTTCTCAACT